>JBEIEI010000250.1:0-1767 GCA_040382975.1 Flavobacteriales bacterium | reverse complement strand
TTCAATTCATCTTCTCTTCTGGCAGAAAGGATTAATCGTGCTTCCTGTCTTGCAAATTCGAATGCCAAAGCCTCTCCTATTCCTGAGGATGCGCCGGTGATCCAAATAACTTTATCCTTAAATTCGCTCATTAGTTTACTCCAATAAATCTACAATTTGTTTTGGATTAATTTTAATTATACAGTTACAATCTTTTCCGTTTTTACAATCAACACAGTCTTTATCAAAAACCACATAGGTGGCATTTTTTCCTATTGGCATCCAACGCCCGGGGTGCATTGGCCGTTTTGGCACAAATAAACCAATTGCTTTTTTATTTAATGCCGCTGCAATATGCAAGGGACCTGTACTTGCAGCCACTAAGCCATTTGTAGCGTTTATAAAAGCAATGTATTGTTGCAACGATAATTTTCCGGTTAGATCGATGATGTTTTTATTTTTTAAAAGCTCCGGCATTAATTTTCCTTCTTGCTCGGTACCACTGATAAAAATTTTAAATTTTTCTTTTGGTAATAGTTCAATTAATTTTTCAAAATTATCTACACCCCACTCGCGCGCGCTACCTTTTGATTTGGGATGAAGAATAATATTAAATCTATTTGGATCTATGAGTTGTGCATATTCCTCTTTTAATTGCGGAACTTTTGTAAAACCATAATAGTCTGAAACAGCAGATAAAGAAACTGAAGTTTCAATATTTAAAAAACTTAATAATTTAAAATTCAATTGCGATTCATGCAGGTCGGAATTTTTTCGTGAAAGATTAATTAATTTATTGCAAGTAAGCCAATGATAGATTCTATTTTTTGTTCCCACTCTTAAAGGAATACCGGCACTTTTAGCTAATTGTGCAATTTCCTTTTTTGGAAAAACATGCACAAAAACATCTGCATTAATCTTTTTTAATACAGCTATTCTTTCTTGCAGTGATAATTTTTCTAGGTCATCGTAATTAATAAATTCATCTACATGTTCGCTTAAAGCAATAACATCTTTGGTGTAATTTCTTCCTAAAAAAACAATTGTACATTTTGGGAAATATTTTTTAATTAACCCTGCCATTGGCAACGTTAACACAACATCACCAATACTATCGGTTCTACTAAGAATGATCTTAAAATTATTTGGCAGGTTTTTGATGATATAAATTTCTGATTTTTTTATATTTTAAATAAGTAGCGTAAGCCGAAATTTTAGAAATCAAATATCCAGCCTTTCCATCTAAAAACCCAAGCTTCAATAAATAATGATCAACAAACTTTGCTACAGGATTTACAATTAATTTAAACAGAGGCGCTTTTTTTCCATTTTCAAAATAGGCTTTAGAGGCTATATTTGTAAAGTATTCTACTTGTTTGTAATGATCTTCTATAGAATAATAACTGTAATGCAAAATATCTCCTTTTAAATGTCCTGTGTTTTTATCTCCTGCAAATAATTCGTATTTATCGTGTGGGTTAACCCCTGTCCAATGCCCCTTAGATCTGTCCCATAGGCGTAGTTTAGTGTCGGGATACCAACCGCAATGTTTTACCCAATGCCCGCAATAATTAGTTAAACGGTTCATGTAATAGCCATCTTTCGCGAAATTCTTCTTTATTTCTAAAATAGAAGCTGTAAGGGTTTCGTCTAAGGCCTCATCAGCATCTAATGATAATACATGCGGGTTTGAAGCATAGGTAATAGCTCTGTTTTTTTGCTGAATATGACCGTCAAAAGCATGTTGAAAGAATTTAACCCCGTGTTTTTCGCAAATTGACTGAGTTT
>JBEIEI010000249.1:0-2515 GCA_040382975.1 Flavobacteriales bacterium | reverse complement strand
CGGAGAAAAAAGTTCCTCCGGTTTTGGCGATAAAAAAAAATCGGGTTTTGGAGATAGAAAAAGTGGTAGCAATAAAAAAAGAAGAAGATGAGACAACAATTAATTTTAATTTTTTTATGTATTTCGTTTTTTGGATTTTCTCAAACCATAAATACCGATCTGGTTTATAAAGTAAATCAGCCTTTAAAAAAGACAGATAAAGCAACTCCACTTTTAATTATGCTGCATGGTTATGGCAGTAATGAAGAAGATCTGTTTGATATTGCAAAAGCCTTAGACGAACGTTTTATGGTTATTTCGCTAAGGGGACCTATAGCTTTGAAAGAGGGCGGTTTTTGCTTTTATAATCTTGAATTTTTACCTGAACAGAAATTTAAATACGATTATAATCAGGCTAAAGAAAGCAGAACAAAAATTTTAGGTTTTATTAGTAACGCTTGTAAAACTTATAAACTTGATAGTAATAATGTGTTTGTAATGGGTTTTAGTCAGGGCGCTATTATGGGTTATGACCTAGCCTTAGCCGCTCCAAAAAAAATAAAAGGGGTTTTAGCTTTAAGCGGACGAATGATGAATGAATCTAAAAATTTAAAAACAGATTGGAAGGCAGCGGTAAAAACAAAATATTTTATTGCTCACGGCAATTCCGATAACGTTATAAAAATTGCAGAGGCAGATAGCGCGGTAAAGTTCTTTAAATTAAAAAAAGTAAGCGATGTTACCTTTAATAATTACGAAATGCCTCACACTATCAACGGTAAGGAGTTAAACGATATAAAACGCTGGCTAAAAAAAGCCATCGATCCACCTGAAAAGGTAGTCGCTGTTCCTACTTCGACGGTAACTCCAACTAAAACAACTGAGCTGAAAAAGAAGTAAATAGTCTGTCACATCGAGTGGAGTATAGACGCACAAATGTTTCTCGACTCCCTGCCCGGCTAATGAGTCGTTCAGGCGGGCGCTCGAAATAACCCTACACGCCTTCATTGCGAGCGATAGCGCGGCAATCTCACACACGGTTTTATATTAAACAATTGTCATTTCGAAGGCTTCTCAATAAAAAAATAGAGCCCGAGAAATCTGATCTGACACACTTTAAATCCCTAAAAACAGATTTCTCCTATCGTCGAAATGACATACCTGTACTAACAAAAGATTCTGTTATCTTTATGCCCAGAATGATAAAGTCTTTTTTAAATAATCAACATGCCAAACAAACCCTGCACCTTGCATGGCCTCTTATTATTACACAGGTTGGACATATTGTTACAGGTATGGTAGATACTATTTTTTTAGGGAAGATCGGTCCGGCTGAACAAGCAGCCTGTATCTTATCAAATAACCTATATGTGTTATTATTGGTTTTTTGTATTGGCGTGAGTTATGCTACAACTCCATTAGTTACCGACGCGCATCAAAATAATGATCTGATAAAAAAAGCCTCTTTATTTAAAAATTCAATTGTGCTTAACCTTACCGTTGCAACTTTGTGTTTTATACTTTTATTTTTATCGTCAGGTGTTTTAAGGCATATGCAGCAACCAGTTGAGGTTGCCGAATTAGCCATTCCATTTTTTGATGTGTTGATCTTTTCTATTATTCCTGTTTCGTTATTTTTTGTGTGTAAACAATATTGCGAAGGAATGGCCAACACACGAATGGCTTTGATCATAAGCGTAGTAGGTAATTTACTTAACATTATTTTAAACTACGTATTAATTTACGGTAAGTTCGGTTTTCCTGAATTAGGTTATTTAGGTTCGGCATGGGCTTCTTTTATTGCCAGAGCATTTATGGGAATTTCTTTTTTAGTTTTTATTTTTAAATCACCCTTAACAAAAGAAATAAATTCGGTTTACAAACAAGTAAAAATTAATTGGGTAGAATTAAAAGATCTTGCCCGTATTGGTTTAAACTCAGGTGCGCAATTCACTTTTGAAGTAGCAGCTTTTGCTATTGCCGGGTTAATGGCGGGTACGTTTGGTAAAGAACAAATTGATGCGCACGGTATCGCCTTAAGTATTGCGGCTTTTACCTATATGTTCGCCAGCGGTATTAGCAGCGCTGCCACTATTCGCATTGGTGTTTACAAAGCACAACAAAATTGGTTAGAAATAAAAAATGCCGGATTTACTGCGCTTAAATTGGTTTTTGTTGTTATGGGATTTTTTGGTTTAGTGTTTTTGCTTTTGAGTTCGGTTTTACCAATGGGTTTTAGCAATGAGGTGCATATTATTGAATTAGCTTCTAAATTATTGGTAATTGCCGCTATGTTTCAATTGTTTGATGGTATCCAAGTTACAGCCATCGGCGCATTAAGAGGCTTAGAGGATGTTAAATTTCCAACCGTGGTGGCATTAGTTGGCTATTGGTTAATCGCCTTGCCTTTAGCCTATTTTTTAGCCTTTGTTTTAAAAATGGAAACCATTGGCATTTGGATCGCTTTATTGGTTGCACTTATTTTTGTTGCTATCGCTTTATTCTGGCGCTTTAATTTCTTGGTTAAGAAAAATTT
>JBEIEI010000248.1:0-2544 GCA_040382975.1 Flavobacteriales bacterium | reverse complement strand
GTTTATTTAGAGCCTTGGCATGCAGATATCTATGACTTCTTAGATATCCGTAAAAATCATGGTAAAGAAGAAAACCGTGCACGTGATCTATTTACTGCACTTTGGATTCCTGATCTTTTTATGAAACGCGTTGAAGCTGAAGGCGACTGGAGTTTAATGTGTCCTAACGAGTGCCCCGGCTTAAGCGATTGCCACAGCGCAGAGTTTGAAGCATTATATACTAAATACGAAGCTGAAGGAAAATTCCGCAAACAAATTAAAGCACGTGAATTATGGGCAGCCATTATTGATGCGCAAATAGAAACCGGTAATCCTTATATGTTATTTAAAGATGCTGCTAACTCAAAATCAAACCAACAAAATTTAGGTACTATTAAATCTAGTAACTTATGTACCGAAATTATTGAGTACACAAGCGCTGATGAAGTTGCTGTTTGTAACTTAGCTTCTTTAGCATTACCTCGTTTTGTTGATGAGAAAGCAGGAACATTTGATCACAATAAATTATTTGAGATCACTTATCAGGCAACTCTTAACTTAAATAAAATTATTGACCGTAACTACTACCCTATTCCGGAAGCCCGTAAATCAAACTTACGTCACCGCCCAATTGGTTTAGGAGTGCAAGGTTTAGCAGATGCTTTTATCTTAATGCGTTTCCCTTTTGAAAGCGATGAAGCAAAAAAATTAAATTCAGAGATTTTTGAAACTATTTATTACGCTGCATTAACGGCCAGTAAAGATCTTGCAAAAGTTGAAGGTGCTTACGAAACCTATGCAGGTTCGCCAATAAGTAAAGGTATTTTCCAGCAAGATATGTGGAATGTAACACCAAGCCCACGTTGGGAATGGGATACTTTACGCGAAGAGATCTTAAAATACGGCGTGCGTAACTCTTTATTGTTAGCGCCAATGCCAACAGCAAGTACATCGCAAATTTTAGGTAATAACGAGTGTTTTGAACCATACACTTCTAACATTTACACACGCCGTGTGTTAAGCGGAGAGTTTGTTGTAGTTAACAAACATTTATTACGCGACTTAGTTAAATTAGGTATTTGGAACGATGGCTTAAAAAATAAAATTATTGCAGCTAATGGTTCGGTACAAAACATTCCTGAAATTCCTGCAAACATAAAAGAACTTTACAAAACTGTTTGGGAAATTAAACAACGGACAATTATTGATATGGCTGCCGATCGTGGTGCTTATATCGATCAATCACAATCGTTGAACTTGTTTATACAAGATGCCAACTTTGCTAAAATGAGTAGCGCACACTTTTACTCATGGAAAAAAGGTTTAAAAACAGGTATGTACTACTTACGTACTAAAGCAGCAGCAGACGCTATTAAATTTACAGTAGATCATGATGCATTAGCGCAACCTGCTTTAATATTAGGTAACGAAGATCAGTTATTGGTTGATAGAGGACAAGGACATGTGTTAACGTTCGAAGAACAACAAGCACAACTAGCTTGCTCTTTAGATAACCCTGATGCTTGCGAAGCTTGCGGTAGTTAATACACCTACTGTCACTTCGAGTAAAACTTTGCTCAAGTAAATGCTTGTATCTAGAAGCGTTCTCGACTCCACTCGAACTGACAACAAGAAATAAAATAATAAAAGGCCTCTCTGATATAATTGGAGAGGCTTTTTTATTTAAAATAAAAATTCAAATATTAATCCATTCGCGCTGATTTATAATCCTTTCGTAATTAAACTATTTTGCACAAACAATAATCCTCCTTCGTCATTGCGAGCGATAGCGCGGCAATCTTACACACAGTTTATTTGTGCTCAACTTTGTTTGAGATTGCTTCGTCGTGCCTTCTCGCAATGACGGTGATATTCTCTCTTCGCCTTCCAGAAAAATTCAATCGTGCTAAACAAGTAAACACTAATTTTTTTCTAAACTATCAATTCGCCAAGTGCTTTTTTAGTGATTTTAAAATCGAATCCTTTTGTTTTTAGATATTTAAAGTCTTCGCGCGCCATCTCGTTCCAATTCATACCATTACTGCATGGTTTGTTGATATGTGTTTTATACCTTCATGGCTTTGCCGTAATCACCTGTAAAAAGTTCAATATGCCTAAGGTTACCAAGTAATACAAGGTCGGTTGTATATAATTGCAAACCGCGGCTTAATCATTCTTTAGCTTCTTTGTAATTTTTAGTTTCTAAATACGCCCAGCCTATTGTTCCATATTCTTCAAGTGTGATGTGTTTGTTATCGGCTTTTAACTTGATGGCTTTGGGATGCCCGAGTTTACCAACCATACGGGTATAAACGGTTACTTCCCTTTATCGTTTTTAATAAATTTTTTCTCTGATGAAAATTCTTCATTAAAGAAATCGTCTTGCTCGTTAAAATACACTTTGGCCAAGGTCCCCGTTGAAAAGAGATAATGATCTTTTTAACTCTTCAAAATAATGCCATAAATATTTTCAAGGGTATACACGCCTTCATAGGTTCTTTTGCTTTCATCCGAAACTTTTATTCTTTTTTGAGTTCGGTAGAGGGTCGTGTAGGGAATGTGTGT
>JBEIEI010000247.1:0-2774 GCA_040382975.1 Flavobacteriales bacterium | reverse complement strand
CAATTGGTTTTTACGGACGAAAAACAACATCGTATAAAAAAATAAAATTAGGGCAACCTAAAGATGATAAGTTTTATGAGTTTGCCGATAAAATAGTTGTTGAAGAAGGAGCCACCAAAAAAAGCGATGAGTTTTGGGCAGTAAACAGACACGATAGCTTAACACAGCGCGAGTTAAAAATATTTAAGATGATTGATACCATTCAATCATTACCTATTTATAAAACATGGGTAGATGTTTTTTATTTGTTGGTTGCCGGCTACAAAAAGGTAAATAATTTTGAGATAGGTCCTTATTCAAATTTAGTTTCATACAACAGGGTAGAAGGTATGCGATTACGATTTGGCGGACGAACCAGCGAATTGTTCAGTAAGTGGTATGAGTTAAATGGTTTTGTTGCTTATGGTTTATTAGATGAAAAATTTAAGTACGCCATTGGCTTTAAAAGTTTTGTTACCAAAAAACCACTTCGGCAAATTGTAGGCGCCAACTATAAAAGTGATTATGAAATATTAGGACAAAGTACCAATGGCTTTTCTCAGGATAACGTATTGGCATCCTTATTTAGAACCAACCCTTTAACCAACTTAACGCGTGTTGATCATGCAGAAGGTTATTACGAGCGCGAATGGTTTCAGGGATTAATTACACGAGCAACCATCGTTGGCCGCAAATTCACACCGCTTGGCAGTAATCAATATTTGTTTACTAAAAACGACGGTGCTATTGGTGAAAGAGAATACATAAATAACACCGAGGCCAGAATAAACGTTAGGTTTGGCTGGAAAGAAAAATTTGTTGGTGAAGGATTTTCTCGTTTATCTATTGGAACCACGTATCCTGTTATACAATTAAATTATGCTAAGTCCTTACAAAATGCATTTAAGGGTGAATACGATTATCATAAACTTGTTGTGAATGTGAGCGATCGAATTCGAATAACACCAATTTTAGGATACACCGATTATTCTATCGAAGCCGGTAAAATATGGGGCGCGGTTCCTTATCCAATTATGCAATTACACGGCGGTAACGAAACCTATATTTACGATTACATGGCGTTTAACATGATGAAGTATTATGAATTTGTGAGCGATGAATTTGTGACCGTTTCTTTATACCATCATTTTGAGGGTTTGTTTTTAAATAAAATACCTTTATTGCGTAAATTAAAATGGCGCGAAGTGGCTACCATTAAAAGTGTTTGGGGAACCGTAAATGATCAAAACAGAAAAACACTATTGTTTCCAAGTACACTTTCTTCTCTTGATAAAGGGCCTTATGCCGAGGCAAGTATTGGTGTAGAGAATATTTTTAAAGTTTTTAGAGTAGATGCTTTTTGGCGTTTAAATTATCAGTTACCAAGGGCAATAGATAATTTCGGATTTAAATTCGGATTTCAATTAGCATTATAAAACGCTAAAATTTGCAAAATATACTTTTTAGTTTCATTGTGACCGACAGATAAAAGCCAATTCTTAGAAAAACTGATTACCTTTGAAATGCATGATCTTACGAAGCGAAAATTTAATAAAAAAATATAAGAGCAGAACAGTTGCCAATAACGTATCTATTCAGTTGCAACAAGGCGAGATCGTTGGTTTGCTGGGCCCAAACGGTGCCGGTAAAACAACTTCGTTTTATATGATCGTTGGCATGGTTAAACCAAACAGCGGCAAAATATTTTTAGATGATTTGGACATTACGAGTGAGCCTATGTATCGTCGCGCGCAATTAGGCGTTGGATATTTACCACAAGAGGCTTCTGTTTTTCGTAAGCTGAGTGTAGAGGATAATATTCGTGCGGTTTTAGAGATGACCAAGCTCACCAAAAAAGAACAAGAATTAAAAGTTGAAACCTTATTGGATGAATTTGGATTACAACACGTAAGAACAAATTTAGGTGATCAGCTAAGTGGCGGAGAGCGACGCAGAACAGAGATTGCACGCGCTTTAGCAACCGACCCAAAATTTATTTTATTAGATGAGCCTTTTGCGGGTGTTGATCCTATTGCGGTTGAAGACATTCAAACCGTTGTAAGAAAATTAAAGGAAAAAAATATTGGCATTTTAATTACGGATCATAATGTGCACGAAACATTGAATATTACAGATAGATCTTATTTATTGTATTCGGGAAGTGTTATAAAAAGCGGCACAGCCGAGGATCTTGCCAACGATGAACAAGTACGCAGAGTTTATCTGGGACAAAATTTTGAACTAAGAAAATAATTAAGCATGAAAATTATTTTTGCTTCGGCCAATAAAAATAAAATTAAAGAAATTAAAGCCTTGTTGCCGGAGAGCTTTGAATTATTGGGCTTAGCAGACATTGGCATTACCGAAGATATTCCCGAACCGGGAACGTCCATTAAAGAAAATTCGTTTTTAAAAGCGCAGTACGTTTTAGATTTTTTAAAAAACAAAAATGAAATAGTTGCCGTTTTTGCAGACGACAGTGGCTTAGAAGTGGATGCATTAAATAGTACTCCCGGTGTTTATAGTGCTCGTTATGCCGGCGTTCCTAAAAACGACACAAACAACAATAAAAAATTACTGGAAGAATTAAAATTGGTGACCGATCGTAAAGCGCGATTTGTAACAGTAATTACTTTAATTATTAATGGCGATGTACATTGTTTTGAAGGAGAGATAAAAGGAACCATTGCTTTTGAAGGCAGAGGCATGAATGGTTTTGGTTACGATCCATTATTTATTCCACAAGGTTATCGCAGTACTTTTGCAGAATTAGATGCTGAGGTAAAAAACACCAT
>JBEIEI010000246.1:0-2789 GCA_040382975.1 Flavobacteriales bacterium | reverse complement strand
GCATGGACCTGTTACCGTATTGCAGAATCGCATTATTATACCAACGACCTTCCGGGTTCTATACAATGGTTTAAACAGGCTGTTAATTTAGCGCCGTTTAATTTGGAATTCAGAAATAAATTAGGTTCTACCTTAGCGGCATTAAATAATTTTAAGGATGCTAAAGAGCAATTTAATTTTGTGATCAAAGAAAATCCTAAACATGTTTCGGCGCTTACTAATTTAGGATATGTTAAATTAAGTGAAGGGGTGCAATCAGAGGCTATTAAGCTATATGAGATTGCTTTGAAAATAGATCCGGATTATGAACCATTATTATTAAATTTGGCAGGATATTATGCTTTTACAAAGAACAAAAAAGAAGCGAAACGATATTTGGAAAATATACTAAAGAAAAACCCTAAGAATCAAAAAGCAAAAATGGCTTTAGAACAAGTTGAGCGTTTGTTATGAGTAAAAAGATCAAAAGTAAAATAGTAAGTTTAATAGTTATTCTGGCACTTGGCGCTGTGGGTTATTTCGTGTATCAAAAATTTGTTGCAGGCGCTATTCAGTTAAAAGGAAAAAATTACACCTACATCTATATCGAAAAGAACGATTCATTCGATGATGTGATCAATGATATTAATTCTGAAAACATTATTGATAATTTGGAAGCTTTTGAATGGATGGCAAAAAAAATGGAGCTGGATAAAAACATCCATCCCGGCAAATACCGCATCAATAATGGCATGACCAAACGTCAGATCATTAATTTAATCAAATACAATAAGCAGGAAAAAGTGAAGCTCACTTTTAATTCTCAAATACATAATTTAGATGAGTTTGTTGTGTATGTGAGTGATAAGTTAGAGTTGAATGAAGATGAACTGGAAAATTATTTGACCGACGAAAAAAAACTGGATGAGGATTTTAAATTAGATCCTGAAAATTGTTTTGCCTTGGTTGTTCCGGGTGTTTATGAAGTGAGTTGGGCAATAAGCGGCGAGGAATTATTTGAAATGATAAAAGAACGTTACAATTTGATCTGGAACGACAAACGAAAAGCATCTGCCAAAAAAACCGGATTTTCAGTTGCAGAGATCATCACCCTTGCTTCCATCACTCAATCCGAAAGCGGTATAGAAAGTGAGCAGGAAAAAATTGCCGCTGTTTATATTAATCGTTTAAATAAACGTATGCTGTTGCAAGCAGATCCAACTTTAAAATTCGCTAATAAAAATTTTGATGCTCAACGAGTTTTAGATGCCGATAAAGAAATTGATTCGCCTTATAATACCTATCGTTATAAAGGCTTACCGCCCGGACCAATTTGTTTGGTGTATACACAAGCGATTGATGCAGTTTTAAACCACACAAAACATAATTTTATTTTCTTTTGTGCTAAGCCCGATCTTAATGGTTTTTCAGATTTTTCGGTTACTTATGAGCAGCATCAGAAATACGCAACTGCTTATCAAAAAGCAATGGATAAACGAGGGATTAATAGATAAAAATAGTATTTTTGGATAGTTATGTTTTTTTTAATATTAGGATGAAACGCAATTATTAGCAAATAACCACACAATTTATGGATAGCAAAACAGAAGAGAAAATAAAGTTATTGGAAGAAAAATATGCTCAGGCAGGTCAAGATCTAAATGGTTATTTGGATGGATTACTATTGTCTAATTATTTAACGTATTGGGATTATACGCAAGTTGAAACCTTGTTAACGCTTCAAAATCCTAAAACCGATTTTCCGGATGAGATGATCTTTATTATGTATCATCAAATTACCGAATTGTATTTTAAGTTAGCCTTAAGTGAATTTGAACAAATAGGAAATAACGGACCAAACATTTTATCGAACGGAAAATTAGTTGGCAACAAAGAAAAATTAGATGCCACTTTTTTTATTGAAAGAGTAGGGCGTATTAATCGTTATTTTGAAGCGCTTACTAAATCATTCGAGATAATGATAAATGGTATGGAGAAGGAACAGTTTTTGCGTTACCGCATGGCTTTGCTTCCTGCAAGTGGCTTTCAGAGTGCGCAATACCGCAAAATTGAAATTTGCTCAACAGACTTTTTTAATTTAGTTGATAAAGAAGTTAGACCAAGTTTAAAAGATAAAAACCCGAGTATTGAGGAAATGTTCCAAAATATTTATTGGAACAAAGGTGCAACAGAATTAAGTACCGGTAAAAAAACATTAACCTTGATTCAATTCGAAAAAAAATACGGTAAAGAATTTATCAGTTTAGGGCACGAGTACAAAACAAAAAATATTTGGGCAAAGTATAAGTCCTTGCCGGAAGCAGATCAGCAAAATAGTAAGGTTATTAATGCATTAAAAGAGTTAGATGTTAATGTAAATATTAACTGGCCTTTGGTACATTATAAATCTGCAGTGGCTTATCTTCAACAAAATACCGAAGATATTGCGGCTACAGGCGGAACCAACTGGCAAAAGTATTTACCGCCGCGTTTTCAAAAAAGAATTTTTTATCCCGAACTTTGGACAGCAGAAGAGGTGGATGATTGGGGTAAAGGTTGGGTAGTAACCAATGTATTTAGAAGCTAAAAAGTTTAAATAGTAAAATAACATCGTTTAATAATAAACATAAATGTCTATTCAAGTTAATAATATCACTAAACTTTACGGCGCTCAAAAAGCCTTAAATAATATTTCGTTTGAAGTTGGCAGCAATGAAATTGTTGGATTTTTAGGTCCGAATGGTGCCGGTAAAAGTACCATGATGAAAATTTTGACTTGCTACATTCCGCCAACAGAGGGAAGCGCCAAG
>JBEIEI010000245.1:0-2830 GCA_040382975.1 Flavobacteriales bacterium | reverse complement strand
GGGAATTGATGACGGAAAGTATTATAAAAGTTGGGTTGAATAGTTGACCTTACAACTAAAAAGCAAAAAAAGCTTCACAAGTGTGAAGTTTTTTTTGTTTGAAGTGTTTTTGTTTAGGATTAGATCAATTAAACCCAATAACGTCTCTTACTTGTTTTAATTTTTCGTTCGCCATTTTAGACGCTTTTGCTTCACCGATCGCTAATTCTTTTTCTAGAACAGAAGTGTCTGCCATTAGTTTATCGTAAGTAAGGCGTTGCTCTTTATAAGTGTCTAAAATCAATTCAAATAAAGCAGTTTTCGCATGGCCATAACCAAAGCCGCCTTTAATATAATTTTGGCGCAACTCTTCGGTTTGTTTTTCGCTGCCTAATAATCTGTAAAGTTTAAATACGTTATCTGTTTCGGGATCTTTTGGTTCTTCTAAACCCTTGCTATCCGTAACAATGCTCATCACTACTTTTTTTAATTCTTTTTCAGGTAAAAATAAATTAATAAAGTTGTTGTACGATTTACTCATTTTTTGTCCGTCAATTCCCGGAACGATCATAACGCGATCATCCGTTAACGCTTCAGGAACAACAAAAACCTCTTTGCCAACTTTATGATTAAAGGAGCGGGCAATATCTGCTGTAATTTCTAAATGCTGTATTTGGTCTTTTCCAACCGGTACTTTATGCGCATCATACAATAAAATATCAGCGGCCATTAAAACAGGATAAATAAATAAGCCTGCATTTACATCGCTTAAACGATCACTCTTATCTTTAAATGAATGCGCGTTTGCAAGCATTGGGTAGGGTGTAAAACAATTTAAATACCAGGTAAGTTCTGTTACTTGTGGCACGCGACTTTGGCGGTAAAAAACAGTTTTATTTGTATCAACACCAAACGCTAACCAGGTTGCCGCAACAGCATTTGTGCTTTGTTTAATAAAAGCTGCATCTTTTACACTTGTTAGTGTGTGTAAGTCTGCAATAAACAATAAGCTTTCGCTGTTTGGTTGTTTACTCAGCTCAATTGCCGGTAAAATGGCGCCTAAAATATTTCCTAAATGCGGAACATTAGTGCTTTGTATGCCTGTTAAAATGCGTGTCATAATTTATATAGTAACAAATTTAATATTTTAATTAGAGCAGATAAAAATTTAATTCTGAAATAATACGTTGGCACAACGCTCTCCGTCCATTGCCGCGCTTACAATGCCACCCGCATAACCGGCGCCTTCGCCACAAGGAAAAAGATTTTTTAATTGTGGATGATGCAAAAGATCTTTATCTCTTGGGATCCTTACCGGGGTTGAGGTACGGGATTCTACCCCAACAACAATTGCCTCGTTGGTCATATAGCCGCGCATCTTACCACCAAAGGCTTTTAAACCTTCTTTTAAACTAGGACCAATTAATTTTCCTAACACCTGTTGCATATCCACACTTTTTACTCCAGGCTGATAGCTGCAATCGGGTAGGGAAGAACTGAATTTTCCATTTACAAAGTCCTGCAAACGTTGGGCCGGAGCGGTTTGTGTTTTACCTCCAAAACCCCAGGCGTTTTTTTCTATTTGCTTTTGAAATTCTAATCCGGCTAACGGACCAAATTCTTTGAATGGTTCAAAATCGGATAATTCCAAGCCAACAACAATGCCACTATTTGCGTATGGGTTATTTCGTTTACTCGGACTCCAACCGTTGGTAACCACCTCTTGCTGACTTGTAGCGCAGGGAGCTATAATACCCCCCGGACACATACAGAAAGAATAAACACCACGTCCTTTTACCTGATGCACCAAACTGTAACTAGCTGCAGGTAAATATTCCCTTTTTGTAATAACCTCTTCTAGGTTGCCGCAATGGTATTGTATTTTATCAATTAACGCTTGCGGATGCTCAGCTCTTACACCAACTGCAAACGGTTTAGCTTCCACTAAAATATTCTTGCCGTGTAATAACTCGTATATGTCGCGCGCAGAGTGACCGGTTGCCAAAATTAATTTTTGAACCGGAATTTGTTCTTCACCCTTTTCGCTTAAAAGTTTAATGGACGAAACCGTTTCGTTCTTAATTTCAAGATCTATTAATTTTGTATTAAAACGTACTTCTCCACCAAAAGTTAAAATGGTTTCCCTCATTTTCTCAATAAGCTGAGGTAATTTGTTGGTACCAATGTGCGGGTGCGCATCCACAAGGATCTCATCGCTAGCGCCATGATAGACAAATGTCTTTAATATTTTATCAATATCACCGCGTTTATTGGAACGGGTGTAAAGCTTGCCATCGCTGTAAGTTCCGGCACCACCTTCGCCAAAACAGTAGTTACTTTCGGGGTTAACTATGTGTTCTTTATTTATGGCAGCAAGATCTCTTCTGCGGTCTTTCACATTTTTGCCACGTTCAATTATGATCGGTTTAATACCTAACTCTAAACAACGCAGGGCAGCAAATAAACCGGCAGGGCCGCCACCAATTATGTGACAGGTTTGTTTTGCCGATGTTACGTTTAAATAATTGAATTCTATTTTTTCTTCTGTAAATTCTTCATCTACAAACGCAAGAACAGTAAGATTTATTTCTATGCTTCGCGAACGTGCGTCAATACTGCGTTTTAAAACCTTTACAAATAATTTCGAACTTTCTTTTAGTTGAAGTTGTTGTTTTACTTCCTCTTTTAGTTGCTGTTCGTTTACAGCTGTTTGCGGACTAACCTTAAGTTGTATTTTTGTTTGCATACGATACGGAAGGATTTTATCCCTCAAATTTTTAACTATTAACCTTCAAATGTTATAGTAAAAACCACCATGCGTGATCTTACTTTATCAATACTATTTGTAAAG
>JBEIEI010000244.1:0-2870 GCA_040382975.1 Flavobacteriales bacterium | reverse complement strand
TTTGCTTATAAGACTTTTAGTTTAACCTACTCGTTAACCTACCTAACACGCGAATATCAAACTGGCGTTGATCATGGCTGGGGAGGGATCTATATTACAAAGGCTTTTTAAGAACAAAGTAAACAATACTAATTAGTGGATTTTAACTCTTATTAAATTTAATTTATCTGTAAAATTCCACAATGGTTTGCGAATCAGAAGTGATAGTAAATTTTTTTTCAACAGTATAAATACTACCCTTTAATGTTTTTGCTCTCCAGGTTGCTATATAATTGCCGGGTTGTAAATAATACGTTTGCAATGTTTGGGAGCTTAAATTACACACCCATTCTAATTTATCGTTTCGTTTTAATAAAATGCAGCCGTCGCCAGCTTCTAAACATTTTACTTGTAATACCCCTGCATTAGGGATCTCGATCGTTTTTGTTTTTGATTGTTCTATTTCGTTTTGATTGATATATATTCTTGGAAGTGTTAATATTTCCAAGTCGTATTTGCCAATTATATATTTATCGGTTGCATTTAACAACTGAACATTTAATGTATTAAAAGTGTCGGATTTTCTTACAACGCACTTAACACGTTCATTGAAATTATACACACCCTCGGGCCGTTTAATTGTTAAATAGCCTTGTGGAGCGTCAATAGGAATAATAGTATGTTTGCCTTGAGATAATTTTATTTCTTTACTTTCTGTTTGTGGTATAGTGTGTGCAATTACTTTATAAGTTGGAAAATCATCGATGTATAGCGTATCTGGGTTTTCTTTATAATTTAAAGTGTGTATGTAATTATATTTATATTCTTTTTTTGAAACATCGTAAAACGTCATGTCTACATTTGTTTCCGTGGGTTTCGAATTAATGTCTAATAAATTCACCTGCGCAGATGTTTTATTTAATTTCTGTTGCTGAATAATAGTTGTAATGTTGTTAAATGTGGTTTGATCATCGTAATCATAAAATGTGCCTACACATTCAAACGTTTTTATTTGTTCTGGAGTTAAGCCAATACCAATTATAAAGGGTTTAAAAATAATACCTTTTTCCATCAGTTTTTGTCTGGCATTGCATGGGTCGCCGCCGCATTCTTCAATGCCATCGGTAATTAAAATTACAATGTTATTTGTTTTATTATCCTTAAAATCATTTGCGCTTTCTGTTAACGAATGCTCAATTGGGGTAATTCCGGTTGGTGTTGCGGCTAAAACTTTTTGTTTGATAATGGTAGCGTTATTAATGCCAAATGGAACAATTAGCTTACTGTCTTTGCAATCTCCCGGAGGATATTTTACGGTGTGGCCGTACATGCGCAATGCGAACTGCAGACTTTTGTCTCTACTTAAACTATCAATAAATTTAAAGAATAAATTTTTCGCACCATCCATGCGAGTGGTTTTGTCGTGTTTAGCGATCATACTTTTACTGGCATCAAACACAAACAAAATGCGCGTTTGTTTTGCGATAGATTTTTTTTGACTAAATCCAAAAAAACATAAAACAATAAATAGTATGGTAGAAGTAGATCTCATTAAGCAATTAAAGTTAAGCTTTGCGTTTAAGCGTATTTTAAATAACGAGAAATAGTTTTAAACGATACAGGTTTAACAAGAGTTTTATTGAACCCTTCAAAGTTATTCCATTAACAAAACAGTACCCTTAACTTCTTTATATTCACCGCGTGAGTTTTTATAAGTAATAAGATATGCGTAAACATCATTAGTTGCCTCATTTCCATTCCATCCCACTTTATCGTCATGCGTCTCAAAAACTATTTTCCCCCAACGATCAAATACAGTAACGGTGTATTCTGTTTTGTCTATAAAATGTGTTACCGGTAGCCATATCCTGTTTTTACCTTTTGGAGCAAATGCAGTTGGAACAAAGATCTTTCCTTCCATGTAAACCGAAGTGGTATTGGATTTGCTAGCCTCCATAAATCCATATGGATTGCCAATACCTTCAATCGCCTCAATTAAATATTCTATTTTTGAGCCACTCGAGGCTTCATCTTCTAAGTTGTCAATATAAGTATTTATTGATGGTCCGGTTGATGTTACCGGGCTGCTTGAAGGAACATCGTTTATCACCCTGTAAATATTGTAACCACTTACACCTCCGGCAAAACCTTGGTAACCACTCCAACTTAAATGCTTTGTAAAGATATTTTCATTATCATCTTGCAGGTTTAATAAAATTGTTTTAGAAATATTACTGATTGTTCTCGAATTACCGCAGCTGTCTTTTACAACAGCCTTATAATAATAACTGGTATTGTTTGTTTCTGTATTCTCATCCAAATAATAAAAACTCGCACTTCCGGTATATGGAATAAAAGTAATTATATTAAAATTCGTGCCGTCATAAGAACGGTAAAGATCTATCCCTAAACTTGTTTTGGTTGTATCTAAGAAAACAGATACTTCAACAGAATTTTTATTTTTTACACTCGCCTTTTTTATGTAAACAAAATTTGAAGCCTCAACTTGGGTTGAGAAAATACACGTTCGGTTAGATGAGGAAGTAATTGTTTTAGTAGTATTAATTACTCTTACAAAATAGCAAACGTTTTTATTTGGCTGTACATTTAATGCAGTAAAACTTGTTTCGGTTGTAGATCCTATTTTTAAAAAAGGGCTACCGTTTACCGATGAATAAATTCTATATTCTAAAATTCCTTTAGGGATATTTATATACGGATTCCAAGTTAAATTTGTTTTATAGCCGCACTTGTCATAATTGGCTTTTAAGAACATGGTTGTTGGATTAACATCAAAGCCTCCAGGATTCAAACAACTGTCAACAGCAAACGTGTATAGCTGAACAGCTCCGTTATTAGCGTCAGTTGTTGTAAATGTGTAAACCGTATTA
>JBEIEI010000243.1:0-2921 GCA_040382975.1 Flavobacteriales bacterium | reverse complement strand
CTTTCAGCAACTGCGCGCGATGCTTATAGCTATGCAAAAGAATTAGCAAATTTTTTAGATGCCAACTTAACTATTGTGCATGTAAAAGAAAGTCTTATTATAGCTTCGGATGTGATGATAGCTCCACCACTTTCTGATAACGATGCCGAATTAACAAAGGAGCTTGAAGAGCTTGTAGCAGAAGAGAATGCAGCAACCGGATCTAAAGTAAAAGGAGAGTTAAAAATAAAAGTATTGAACGGCGACCCGGTAGATGTTTTAGTGAATATTTCTAAAAGTAGCGAAACTGATTTAATAGTAATAGGCACAACAGGTTTATCGGATGTTTTAACCAAACTATTTGGTTCGGTTTCGGTAACGGTTTCCAATAAGGCACATTGCCCGGTGATATTAGTTCCAAGAGATGTCACATGGCAACCAATTAAACAAATATTGTTTTCGAGTAATTATGATTCAATGAACAAAGCGCTATGCAGTGAAATAGTTGATTTTGCATTGAACATGCGTGCAGGTGTTCATTTTGTGAATATTAGAAATTACGATCCGCCGTTTGAGGCCAAACAAAAGGATATTGATTGGAATCAACTTTTTGTAGGATCTGATCCTGCATTATCTTATGAAAAACACACAATTTATGGTAGTGATACAATAAACGAATTAAAAAAATACAGCGAAGAAAAACATATTAACCTAATAGCTTTTGCTAGTAAACACCGTAATTTTTGGGAAAATTTAATGCATAGTAGCATTACCGAAAGTATGGCCATATCTACCACTTTACCTATAATGGTAATGCATTTTGATGATAAGTAGTAGTGCCTTAAAAAAGCCAAATAATTAAAATTTGATTTTTAGGCGCATAGTTTTTCTACGTGATGTTATTTTGATTTTTCGCAGAGATAGTTGCTGTCTAAACTCGGCGGTTAGCTGAATTGGCATACAGAAAAGAGTTTAGACAGACAATGGTTTTATTTTGGCCGCCGCTACATCGCCAAAATAAAAATCTCCTACAAAAAATCAAAAGCGTTTTGGTTACTTTTGCGCGTCAAAAGTGACGAAAAAATTCCGAAAACTTTAGACTCTTTAAATATTTTTGGTCTCAATTTTTCCTTGATGACTACAAGGCAAAGCATTGAGCAAGCTTGTGTGTATGAAAGAAAAAATAAAGGCCGATAGACTTTGTTTGCTTACGAAAATCTAAATCCGACTACATCTTGCTAACAATAAAAAATCTACCAACACTAAAGCAGCCATACTTTCTACAATTGGCACGGCGCGTGGTAATACACAGGGGTCGTGGCGACCTTTTCCTTCTACAATAACTTCTTCGCCTAATTTATTTACCGAGTTTTGTTTTTGCATAATGGTAGCAACGGGTTTAAAGGCCACGTTAAAATATATTGGCATACCGTTACTAATACCGCCCTGTATGCCACCACTGTTGTTGGTTTTAGTTGTTATTTTTTTTGTACCCTGAGCAGCTTGTGCTGAGCCTGTCGAAGTAGAGTCGAAGGGTAAGAATTCATCATTTAATTCAGATCCTTTAAAATGTATACTATCAAAACCACTTCCTATTTCAAATCCCTTTACAGCATTAATGCTCAGCATGGCGTGCCCTAAAACAGCGTGTAGTTTATCAAATACAGGTTCGCCTAAACCAATGGGTGTGTTTTTAATTACACATTGTATAACACCGCCAATGGTGTCTCCTTGTTTTTTTATTTCTTCAATGTAGCTTATCATTTGTTCGGCAACTTTCTCATCCGGACACCTCACTACATTATTATCTGTTTTAGAAAGGTCTAATTCTTCAAACGATCTTTCTAATTTAATTTTGCCTACTTGGCTTACAAATGCATTAACAGTAATTTTTTTTTCTTTTAAAATTAATTTAGCAATTGCACCCGCAACAATTCTACAAGCTGTTTCTCTAGCGCTGCTTCTTCCGCCACCACGGTAATCTCTTAGACCATATTTTTCCTCATAGGTAAAATCAGCATGAGAAGGCCTGAATGAATCTTTAATATGTGAATAATCTTTCGATTTTTGATCTTCGTTCTTTATTACAAAACCAATAGGCATACCGGTTGTTACGCCTTCAAATATTCCCGATAAAAATTCAACTACATCGTCTTCTTTACGCTGAGTGGTAATATGAGACTGCCCCGGTTTTCTTCGGGTAAGCTCTGATTGAACAAAATCTAGATCAATTTTTAAGCCGGCCGGACAGCCATCAATAACACCGCCAAGCGCCGGGCCATGGCTTTCGCCAAAGCTGCTTAATTTAAAAAGGGTTCCAAACGTATTTCCTGCCATAATAAACAAAGTTAAATTATTGAATTGAATATTAAACATAAATAGTTTAATTTGTAGTATAATTTTATGGCAACAAAACTCCTTATTAAGAATATAAAAACCCTTGTTCAAGTTAGAGAAGAGCTTACAGAAAAAGTGTGCGGAAAAGACATGGCCGTATTACCTTGTATTGATAATGCCTGGTTGGCCATCGATAATGGGTTGATTGCCGATTATGGTTCAATGGATGATTTTCCCGGCATTACAGATTGGAAGGGACTAGAAGTAATTGATGCCGCTGATAGAATTGTTTTGCCTTGTTATGTTGATAGTCACACCCACATAGTGTATTCAGGTAATCGCGAAGGCGAATTTGCCGATCGCATTAACGGACTTTCTTACGAAGAGATCGCTAATAGAGGAGGGGGGATCAATAATTCGGCTCAATTACTCAGAAATACAAGTGAGGACGACTTATTTGAACAATCCTTAATTCGTTTTAATGAAATAATAAAATTAGGCACAGGTGCCGTTGAGATTAAAAGCGGTTACGGTTTAAATGTTGACGCTGAATTAAAAATATTGCGTGTAATTAAGCGTATTAAAGATCTTAATCTTATTCCAGT
>JBEIEI010000242.1:0-3035 GCA_040382975.1 Flavobacteriales bacterium | reverse complement strand
GTTTTGTAGGATAATTTTTTTGCAGGCGTTTCTGTAACTGTTTTTTCAACAGCTTTTTTTTCAATTACAGGCTCTTCAATTTTAAGTACCGGAAACTCTTCACCTTTTTGATTCGCCTTCCATTCTCTGTATTCTGTGTAGTTGCCCGGAAAATCTTTAATAGTGCCATTTCCTTCCATCACAAATGTATGATCAACTAATCTGTCAATAAAATATCTATCGTGAGATACAATTAAAACACAACCCTTAAATTCTTCTAAAAAATCTTCTAAGGTTTGCAGTGTAACAATGTCCAAATCGTTAGTGGGCTCATCGAGAATTAAAAAGTTTGGATTTTTCATTAACACCGTTAATAAAAACAATCTTCTTTTTTCGCCGCCACTTAATGTATGCGCATAACTAAATTGTACGTTTGGCGGGAAATTAAAACGCGTTAATAAAGTGGCCGCCGTCATGCTTGTGCCATTGGCTAAAGGAATGTGCTCGGCAATATCCCTAACAATTTCAATAATACGTTTATCTTCACCAATAAGCATACCCGATTGCGAATAATAACCAAATACGATGGTATCACCTAAAGATACTTTACCTGAATCAACTTGTTCTTTACCTTGAATGATATTTAGTAAAGTGGTTTTACCAACACCGTTCTTTCCAACAACACCAATTTTTTCTCCGGGAATAAATGTGTAGGTAAACGGTTCGGTTAAAATATTTTTGTTAGGATAATTTTTTTTAATGTTATGCAGCTCAACAATTTTAGAACCCATCCGTTCCATTTTAACAGTGAGCTCAATTTTTTTCTCAATACGTTTTTGTTTTGCTTTCTTTTCTATTTCATAAAAAGCGTCCACGCGCGATTTTGATTTAGTGCCGCGCGCCTTTGGCATCTTACGCACCCAAACAACTTCTTTACGATAAAGGTTGCGGGCTTTATCAATCTCCGCATCTTTTATCTGTTCGCGCTCGGCTTTCTTTTCTAAATAATAATCAAAGTTGCCTTTGTATTCGTATAATTCGTAATTATCAATTTCAATGATCTTATCACACACTTCATCTAAAAAATATCTGTCGTGCGTTACTAATAAAATACTTAATGAGGCATCTTGCAAATAATTTTCCAGCCACTCGATCATGTCAATGTCCAAGTGGTTAGTTGGCTCATCCATGATAATTAAATTAGGACGATTAATTAAAGTAAGTGCAAGTGCAACACGTTTTTTTTGTCCCCCCGAAAGTGTTTTTACTACTTGGGCAGTATTTGTAATTTCTAAACGTGTTAAAATTTCTACAATATTTTTTTCGTAATCCCACGCTTCAATTAAGTTCATTTGATTAAGCGATTCTTCAAGTCTATCAGCAACCTTGGGGTCGGTAGATGTTTCACTTAATTTAATTACATCATCATATTCTTTTATTGCCTTAACAAATTTATTATCTGCTGTATCAATTAATTGTTGAATTGTAAGCTCTTCGTTAAACGTAAAATTTTGATCTAAAAATCCAATTGTAATATCTTTTCTAAAAACAACTTCTCCTTCATCGGCAATTTCAATCCCTTTTAAAATTTTAAAAAGGGTTGTTTTACCGGACCCGTTTTTTGCAACAAGGGCAACTTTTTCGCCATAATTAATGCCGAAACTTATTTTGTTGAACAGAACTTTGGCGCCGTATGCTTTAGAAAGATTGTTTATAGAGAGTAAATTCATTTTTAATAATTATTTTTCGCCAGGTTCTTTGGTAAACATGGCTATTTTGCGGCTACAAAGGTAGTCTGTTTTTAGTTAACGGCTCGGTTTTTTTATTTTTTTGGTGTTTACCAATTCTATAAAACAAAAAAGCCTCCAAAACGGGAGGCTTTTTTAAAATATTTAGAGATTTGAATTAATTAGGGTTGTAATTTTTTGTACTGGCCACTGCGCCATTTTCATCCCAATTAGTCCAAACACCGGTTTTTTCACCGTCGGTATAATTCATTTCGAAACGTTTTTTACCAGTTTCATCAAAAACTAACCAAGTGCCAGTTTTTTTACCTAAGTTGTAAAAAGCAATTGCTGATGTTGTGCCGTTTTCGTTAAAACGCACCCATTTTTGGTCTTTTAAGCCATTGGTAAAAGTTCCGGTTTCCATCTTATTACCCGAAGCATAATAATAAGTTGCCTCGCCATTAATTACACCATCTTTAACGGTATAATCTGTCTTAACGGAATTCTGAGTTTTCTCAATTGTTCCGGTAAATAAATTTCCTTCGTTATCTAGGTACAAACCTTTATCGTTTAAAGTTTGTGCGCTTATAAAGCCAAAACTCACTATCGACGCTATTATTACTGCTAACTTTTTCATAACCCTTTGTTTTAAGAATGAAACAATCAATTTCCTTACTCAAAGATATTAAGATAATGTTATAGAAACAATAGGGTAATAAAACCTTAACCTTAAATTTACTTTTAATTACGTAAAATATGTTAAAAACCTTTATGGGAGAGGTTTGTAGAAGAATTAATTTAATGGTTGTAAAGAAAGCTCAGAGAACAACGATAGGTTGTTCGATTTTACTTCTAAAGAAGCGAAGCCAACAGTGTTAATTGAGATAGAATATACCTTATCCGTTTTTAGAGAAAGTTTGAAATTTCCTTCAAGATCTGCAAAAAAAGTTTCACCGGTTTCGTTAATAATAATTTTCGCTCCTGCTATTGATTCACCTGTTACATCAGTAATTTTACCGGAAACAGTTTTTAATGTTATTTTTTCTTTGTCAGAATTTCCGGCAAAAGAAACGGCGCTAAAGCTTAAAAATAAAAATATGTAAAGCAATTTCTTCAACACTATAAAATTATTCTAACTATTTATATAAATCTTTAGCGCAATGTTACCAAATAGTTAAGGCTGTAATTTGTTAAATTACTCTATCTTTGTGTTATGAGAATTGATATTATTAGCGCTGTTCCCGATCTTATGACGAGTTGTTTTGGCCACTCTATCCTTAAAAGGGCTATTAATAATAAACTGGTGGAAGTTAATCTCATTAATTTACG
>JBEIEI010000241.1:0-3053 GCA_040382975.1 Flavobacteriales bacterium | reverse complement strand
GTTTAGTGAATTTTCCATTTACAGGCACGCAACGTGTAAGGTCGCTCGCATAGTTAGCATATTCTGCAGCAACATCTAATAAGATCACATCACCATCTTTACATTGTTGATTGTTCTCAACATAATGTAACACGCAAGCGTTTTTGCCACTTGCTACAATTGGTCCGTAAGCAAAGCCTTGTGAGCGGTTACGAATAAATTCGTGAATTAATTCTGCTTCAATTTCATGTTCCCAAACTCCGGGTTTAATAAATGATAATAATCTTCTGAAACCTTTTTCTGTAATATCGCAGGCTTGTTGTATCAGATCAATTTCGTGCGTACTTTTTATTGCGCGAATTTTATGCATGATAGGCGCACTACGTTCAATTTTATGTAATGGATATTTTGAAATGATGCCTTTATTAAAACGAACCTCAGCAGTTTCTGTATCAATGTATCTGCGGGTATGTTCATTCGCATTTAAATAAATATTTTCTGCCTGAAAGAAAAAAGGTTTCATGATCTTGTCAAATTCCTGAAACCAATAAATATGATCAATACCACTAACTGCAGTTGCCTGTTGTTTGTTTAGTTTAGCGCCTTCCCATATAGCGATCAGTTCGCTGGTTTCTTTTACAAATAAAATTTCTTTGTGTTTACCATCTTTTACATCCGGAAAAATTACCAAAATGGTATCTTCCTGATCGATCCCGCTTAAATAAAACAGATCGCTGTTTTGTCTAAACCCCATTGCGCCATCGGCATTGGTAGGCATTATATCGTTGCTTACAAAAACGGCTAATGAATTTGGTTTTAAATTATTTTTGAATTTATTTCTGTTCTCTATAAATAAAGTGTTATCGATGCTACTGTATTTCATGTTTCGTAATTTATTTTGTGTTTATTTTTACCAGATTAAAAAAATTTAACCGTTACTAAAGTATAAATAAAGGCAGTAATAACAAAAATTATTGCCGTGGTAGCAATTGATAGGAGCGAAAATTTTTAGACCGATTAAAACGCCTGTTACCAATAACTTTTTATTACACATAAAAATAATTGGCTTTGTATCAAAATTGGTTAATTATTCAAAAATCGACTTTATACGGACAAAATAGATGGAAATGTGCTATTCTACTGCCTTCTTAAGTCAAATTATAGTACTATTTATTATAAAAAGGTTTTTATTTTTAATTAAAAACCTATATTTGCCACTAGAACAAAATTAAAAAGTGTATGATTGATTTAACAGGAATTATTTCTATTTCGGGCCAACCAGGTTTATATAAAATTGTGGCTCAAAGCAAAAACGGTATTATCGTTGAAGGTTTATCCGATAAAAAAAGAGTGAATGTATACGCATCAACTAAAGTTTCTACTTTATCTGATATTAGTATGTTTACAACAGGTGATGATAAGCCAATTGAAGAAATTATGACTGCAGTTTTCGAAAAAGAAAAAGGTGGTGCTGCTGCAATTGACGGCAAGTCGGATGACAAAGCTGTTGCAAACTATTTTGGTGAGATATTACCTGAGTATGATAAAGAGCGTGTTTATGTAAGTAACATGCGTAAATTATTCAGTTGGTATAATGCACTTCAAACAACAGGTAACCTTAAAGAAAAAGGAACTGAAAAAGAAGGCGAAGAAAAAACAAAAGCAATTAAAACTGAAGATAAAGCAAAAGCTGCTAAAAAAACAGTTTCAAAAGATTCGGGTAAAGCTAAAACCAGTGTTGGCGTTAAAAAAACTACCGGTGTAAGAAAAACAGGTACCGCTTAATCTTTAATAAATTTTATACTAGAAGCCATCCCAAAAGGATGGCTTTTTTTTGTTATAATAAATTCTTGAATTATTGCAATAAACTTTTGAAACAAGATTCAATAATTCGCGTGAAAATATTAATTGGATGATGGATTTAATAAAGACTATTTGTCTTTATAAATAACCATGTTAATGCTGCCCTTGGTTGGGCTGGAATTATCGCTTAACGATACCACAAAAGGTTTACGTTGGCCTTCAAAACAATTATAAACCACATAGCCTTTATCTTCGGTAGGGTTAGGAAGTTTATTAGCGTAATAATCTTTCAAGTCGCAAAATAAATAATTTACAAGCTCAAGATCATCACTGTTAATTTGTAAACTGATCTCTTCTAAACTATCCTGATCAAGTGTATAATCAATTGAGTAATCTGTTTTTTCATCTAGCTTATATTCGAAATAGAGATGTCCGGGAGATTTTTCAACAGGCGCAACCTTTTCAACTGTTTTTATAACATCGGCTTTGCTGTTTAAGTTGATGCCTCTAAAAACACCATCTTTAGAGCGGATGATCTCATCCAATAGCGGGTGGTAGCCTTCAAAAACACGAGGCTTACCTTTTTCTTCTTCCTTTTTTTCCGGTTGACAAGAAACGGAGAAAATAAAAATGGTGAAGACTAATATTTTATAAAATAATTTCAAAAAATTGATTTTAGCTAAACAAAGATAATTAATAATAGAGCCTTAAAAATAAAACCAACGTAAGTAACTAACAATTTATTGTTTTTAAACTATGTTAAATACTGTTATAGAAAAATAAGCCTAAGAGCTTAGTCCCTCTTCCTGCATTGCCACCTCTGGGCGCATTTGCGGGAAGAACAACACTTCTTGTATGGCTGCGTTATTAGTTAATAGCATCGTTAAACGATCAATACCTATTCCAATACCTGCAGTTGGCGGCATCCCATATTCAAGCGCACGTAAAAAATCGTGGTCGATGAACATCGCCTCATCATCTCCTCTTTCTTGTAATTTTAATTGCTCTTCAAAACGTTCGCGTTGATCAATAGGATCATTTAACTCGCTATAAGCATTGGCAATTTCTTTTCCGTTTATCATTAATTCAAAACGTTCTACCAAGCCTTCGTGCGTACGGTGCTTTTTAGTAAGCGGACTCATCTCCACCGGGTAATCGGTTATAAAAGTAGGTTGAATATAATTTCCTTCACACTTCTCGCCAAAGATCTCATCTACTAATTTTCCTTTGCCGGCATGTGCTTCAACATGAATATTTAATTGTTTACACAC
>JBEIEI010000240.1:0-3087 GCA_040382975.1 Flavobacteriales bacterium | reverse complement strand
TCTTTAGGGTATTCTATTTTAACATCTATTATTTTGCCGTCTTGCATTACCGGAACTAACTTAGGTTGAATAAAACCTGCGTAAGGGGCAATGTTTAAATGCGAGTAACGCTCTAGGATCTCTTTGTGTAAGGTTTGATCTACTTTTACGCCGTAATTCTCGATCAGATCATGGCCGGCTTTGTAATCGCCCTGTGATTTTACACGTTGAATCTCTTTAAGTAATTCTCCAAATAATACTCTCAATTTATTATAATCATTAACAACAAAATAGGTTTTACTGTTCTCAACTTTTTTCTCGATCACATTTTCTTTTGCTCCTTTTTCAAAAGCCCAAGCGGCAACCATTTTACGATTACGCATGTGTGCCTCCTCAATTTCTTTGCCAGGTTTAATTCTAGCTAATTGTACAATTAAACCTTTGGTAATGTATTCATCATACGCCGCTTTACCGCACTCTAACGATGGCATAACACCTAATTCAATTAATTTTGGATCTAATAAATAATATAAAGCAACTAAATCTGCACGCCCTTCTTCTAAAGCACTTGCGTAGTTTTTAAGAGTTTCCTGTGGCTGACCAATACCTGGTTCAATTACACCACTAGCGTGGCCAATTACTTCGTGCATATCGGTATGTAATTTATCTGCTAATGAAGCATAATTTTTTACGCGTTCTTTGATCTCATCGTTGTAATAAAATTCATTTACAACATTTGCTCCGGCAGCTTGCTCATAAGCTTCAACAATGTTGCCTAAGTTTACAGATTTACTACCTTTTGTTTCTCTGATCCACTCGTTGTTTGGTAAATTAATTCCAATTGGTGTGCTAGGCGCAGCATCGCCACTTTCAACCAAAGCATTAATAACTTTTGCCGAAATTCCTTTTACATTTTTCTTTTTGTGTTGAGGTAATAATGGTGAGTTGTCTTCGAACCATTGTGCATTTTTACCAATAGTTGCAATACGTTTACTGGCTTCAAAATCTTTTACCGAAACAACCGATTCAAACGAACCTTTTTTTCCTAATGGATCTTGATACACTTCAATAAAACCGTTAACAACATCTACAGCACTTGCTGTATCCTGCACCCAGGCAATGTTGTATTCGTCAAAATCAACTAAATTACCACTCTTGTAAAATTTAACCAGTTTTTCTAAAGCCGTTTTTTGAGCATCATTTTCTGCTACAGTTACGGCTTTTTCTAACCACATTACTATTTTTTCAATGGCAGGTGAGTACATGCCGCCAACCATCCAGATCTTTTCTACCAGTTTTCCGTTTTCCTTAACCAATTTGCTGTTTAAGCCATACATAGGGTTTTGGCTGCTGCTTTTGTTAACTTGTGCACTATAAAAATCTGATGCTTCTTTTTGTGTAACGCCTTCGTAAAAATTAACTGCCGATGATTTTACCAGATCAGTCTTTGAGTCTAAGCTAACTTTTTTAGCAGCAATTTTTGGATCGAAAATTTGTGAAGCAATAAAATTTAAAAATTGTGTTTTTGTTTCTCCAACAGCTAAAGGCAACATCGAATCATCCAATCCATTTGCAACTTCTAAGAAAAAATCTTTAGAGCATTCAGGAATGAATTTATCCATGTTATAATGGTGATGTATACCGTTACTAAACCAAACACGTTTTGCGTATACCAACAATTTTTGATATTGTTCTTCTTGCACATCGCCTTTATAGTTGCCAATAATAGCCTCTAATGTTTTACGAATAGCTAAATTGTATTTATAGTTTTGATCATAAATAATATCGCGTCCGCTTAATGCAGCTTCATATAAATAATATAATAATGTTTTTGTTTGAAGAGGAATCTGATCAAAGTCTTTAACGTTATAACGCAAAACTCTTAGGTCAGAAAATTGTTCGGTTACATATTCGAATTTTTCTTCTAAGCTATCGCTTGTAACAACCGCCACTGTATCTTTTTTTGGAGCAATAGTAAGGTTGGCTAATTCGTTATCTGAAGAATGACAAGCGCTTAATGCAATTGAAAAAGCCGCAATTTTTATATAGTTGTTCATAGTGTTTTAAAATAGTGTGTAAGATTACATTTTATTTACATTTTTTGCAAAAATATGTGTTGAAAATCAGGAAATTGAGATGGTAAAAGACTAAAGTTTTATATCCTTAGGGTAACAAATAAAATGTTTGGTAACAGTTTTACTTAAACTTTGAAGGTTTAACTGGTCGCTTGCTTCGGCAACATCCACTAATTTGCCATTACTCATCAAGATATTGATCTTAAAATTTGTAGCGTTGTAAGCGCTGTTGTTTACTGTATCTGTAAATACAAAATAACCGGCTTCTTGAGGAGTAATTTTATATTGGTCGCAAACTTTTTTAATTAGTTTATTTTTAAAAGCAATATCTATGGCGTTATTCTGAATTTCGATCTTGTATAATTTTCTGTCTAATAAGTTAGCACATAATTTACTTAAGATCTTGTCATCATTATCTACCCAAACTTTTATAGAGGCTGTTATATCGTTATCATCTAACTTCGAAAATTTATCTAATAAAACAGCATCCTTTTTAAAATCTTTTTCGGTAAAATTATTTTTTAAGAATAATAATAGGGCAGGGGTTCCAAACAATTCTTTTCCTTTTGCCGATAGTTCTTTGGCGCGTTTTAAAATATTTACTAATAAGGTTTCTGCACTTAAAACAGTTTTATGCAAGTAAACTTGCCAGTACATTAGCCTGCGGGCAATTAAAAATTTTTCAATGCTGTAAATGGCTTTATTTTCAACTACTAATTCGTTCTTTACAACGTTTAGCATTTTAATTATTCTATCGCTGCTAATAACGCCTTCACTTACGCCGGTAAAAAAACTATCGCGCTTTAAATAATCCAGTCTGTCCATATCCAACTGCGAGCTAACTAGCTGGTGTAAAAAATCCTTTTTGTACTTATCATTAAAGATCTTAATCGCTAAGCTTAATTTTCCTTTAAATTCCTCATTCAGTTTATCCATAAATAAACTGCTTAAGGTTTCGTGGTTAACGCCTTTTACAATACTGTGCTCTAAAGCGTGAGAGAAAGGACCGTGACCAATATCGTGCAATAAAATG
>JBEIEI010000239.1:0-3134 GCA_040382975.1 Flavobacteriales bacterium | reverse complement strand
ATTATCATTGATATATTTTTAGATCTTTACCGATGTCACGTCTAAAATACTTTCCTTCATAATTTATCTTTCCGGCAGTGTTAAAGCTTTTATTTACTGCTTCCTCGATAGTTTTACCAAAGGACGTTATTGCAAAAACCCTTCCGCCATTGGTTAATACTTTATCACCATCTAATTTGGTACCTGAATGAAAAACTTGAGAATCAAAATTAGAATTTAAACCGGTAATTAGTTTTCCCTTTTCAAATTCTTCGGGATACCCGCCACTTACCAATACAACTGTGGTTGCGGTTTCAGTTATGGTTTCATATTCTTTCTGATGTAATGTTTGAGTTGCAACGCCTTGCAAAAGATCAATAAAATCTGTTTTTATTCTAGGAATAACCACTTCTGTTTCAGGATCACCCATTCGGCAATTATATTCAATTACAGAAGGCTCGCCGTTACAGTTCATTAAGCCAATAAAAATAAAACCTCTATAATCAATTCCATCCTTATTTAAACCATTAATGGTTGGCTTCACTACCAACTCCTCTACCTTTTTAATAAAGGCATCATCGGCAAATGGCACCGGACTGACCGCTCCCATACCCCCCGTATTTAAACCTGTGTCGCCCTCGCCAATACGTTTATAATCTTTTGCTGCAGGTAATATTTTATAGGATTTGCCATCTGTTAAAACAAAAACAGACAACTCAATACCTTTTAAAAACTCTTCAATAACCACTTTAGTGCTGGCGTTGCCAAATTTGGCATCCACCAACATTTTTTTTAATTCTTCTTTCGCCTCATTAATATTATCAATGATCAAAACACCTTTTCCTGCTGCTAATCCATCTGCTTTTAAAACAAATGGTGGTTCAAGTGTTTCTAAAAACGCATAACCTTCCTGTAAATTATCTTTTGTGAATGTGGCGTAGCGCGCTGTGGGTACGCCATGTTTTAACATAAATTGCTTGCTAAAATCTTTACTTCCTTCTAATTGAGCACCATCTTTTTTTGGACCAATTACCGGAATATCTTTTAAAACATCGTCGTTTAAAAAATAGTCGTGAATCCCTTTAACCAAAGGATCTTCAGGTCCTACCAGCACTAAATTGATGTCTTTTTCCCAAACTATATTTTTTATAGCATCAAAATCGTTTACGCCAACATTTAAGTTGGTGCCACAATTAGCCGTGCCGGCATTACCGGGAGCAATGTATAAGTTTTGTAATTGTTTACTTTGGGCAATTTTCCAAGCAAATGCATGCTCTCTGCCCCCTGAACCTAAAATTAAAACATTCATAATAATGCGTAAAATTAAAAAATCCCGACGGTTTATCGGGATTAAAAAAACTTTTTATGTTGAAATACTTTACTTCCTCGGATTCTTTTTCTGGCCCTATCCGCATTTTGTTTTGCCAAAATATTATGCCTGTAAGTTTTTCCTTTAGTTCGGCTTCTTGAAAATAAATTCTTGCTATCGCGGCTTTTATACGAATCCGGTCTTGAATGTCGCATAGACCAAGCAGAGTTTTTAACACTATTTCGTCTACCTCCCCCTCTTGCAAAATTATCTGCATTTCCGGCACTGTTCTTTCCTTTAAAAATGCCCCCACTTGCCCTTTTTTGGTTCCTGTGCTCACGTTTACGACCACCACTTTGGGCCATAAATGTGTTAGAAATCAAAATTCCGCACAACAATAGAAATATAAGACTAAACCTTTTCAATTAATGATTTACAATAATAATGAAAAAAACTTCAGTTTTTACAAGAAACCCATCATTTTGAGGTATATTTAGGAGAAAGATTTAAACATCGGAATCTGTATTTCTCTTTTTAAAAATCTCCAACCATTAGTTCACTTTTTTCGTAATAGTTTTAAGGCGAAATTCCGTTAAAAATATAGAAAATTTATGGCCAAACGCTTACAATAAATTTTATATTTAAACGTTTAATAGATACTTGAAACACTTAATTTTTATACTCAATTTCTTTTGCCTATCACTTTTTTCTCAAGTTGGCTCACCCAACTTGAGATGCCTGCAAGTTTTAGCGAATGGTAATGTTGTTTTAAGCTGGATACCACCTGCAGATCCGGGTTTACTGTTTAATTCTTACGACATTTATTACTCACCATCCTCAACAGGTTCTTTTGCAGTTGTAGGAAATATCAATACCATCAACACAACAACATTTTCGCATTCAGGCAGTAATGCCACAAATAGCAGTGTGTATTATTTTATCCGGACTAAATTTGGTCCCGGAGGCACCTCTGTATCAGCACCGTCTGACACGCTTAGGTCAATTTTTTTAAATCTGCTTAATACCTCCGGAGCGCCTGATGTTAAGATCATTTATAATAATGTTCATCAACCACCGCTTCCAAGTACTTCAAGTTCCTTTTCTATTTTGAAAGAATACCCTGCTTTAACCTGGAGTATTTTTGCAACAACCAATAAACTTAATTATGCCGATACAATTAGCGTTTGTCAGGCAAGTTTAAATTATCAAATTTCCTTACAAGATAACAGTGGCTGTATCTCTTCGTCAAACATTCAAGGAGGCGTTTATAACGACAAAAAAAATCCCGACCAACCATTTATAGATTCGATAAGTGTTTTACCAAATGGAAATACAGTTATTGCGTGGCATGCACCAAGAGATCAAGATATTATAAAATATATTATCGTAAAAAAAACGGTTGGTATTAATACACCAATTGATAGTGTAATTGGCAGAAATAATACGGTTTACACATTTACAACAACTGACGCTAATAATGGAGCTGTTCAGCTATACACGTTTGCTGTTGACAGCTGTAATAATCCAGGCGGATTTGATATTAATCCTACCACCATGTTCTTAAAAGCCAATTATGATAAGTGCGGATACAAAACAAATTTATCTTGGAATCCATATATAAATATTCCTAAAGGAATATTAGAATATAGAATTTATTCGTCGGTAAACGGTAGCCCTTTTTTAAAAATAGGATCTACAACCGAAACAAGTTTTACTGCATTAAATGTACAGCCAAATAAAAACGTTTGTTATTTTGTAAGAGTAATTAATACTACTAAAACAATTACTTCCTCATCTAACCGAACGTGTATTTTCTCAACCCAAGTTGAGGCTTCAAATTTTGTTT
>JBEIEI010000238.1:0-3161 GCA_040382975.1 Flavobacteriales bacterium | reverse complement strand
GCTTTTTTTCCATTCCAATAAATTTCTAATGCATGCTATAATTTTACAATATCTGCTAATTGCGCTTTAGATAAATAATTAATTTCTATTATTTGATAAGGTGGCATTGGATCAAAAACAAAACCATGCTCTTTAAATTTAGTTCTAACAGGCGTGCCTTTTAAAAACTTTAAAAATCCTAACTGCATTTCGGGCGCAAATAATTTAAATACTTCTTCTATGCTATATTTAATATCATCCCACTCGTCTAGCGCTAAACCAACAATTAGATCCAAATGCATTTCAATTTTATACTCTAATTGCTGAATTATGCTTTTTGTTTTTTCAAAACTTTGTTTGCGACTAACCTGTAAATTTGCTTTTTGATTAACCGTTTGAATTCCAATTTCGAATCGAAACAACCCTTTTGGAACAAACTCATGAATAAATTTTATAATGTCGGGATGAAGAATATCGGCTGTAATTTCAAACTGAAAAACATTTTGCGGTTGATGATTTTCTAAAATAAATTTAAAAATGTCTATTGTAAAATCGCGTTTGATATTAAACGTGCGATCTAAAAATTTTACAACCTTGCCGTGTTGCATCATAAACAACAGTGTTGCTTTAATGCTTTGGTTTGGCAAATAACGCACTTTATTATCGAGGCTTGCTAAGCAAAACTCACACTTGTATGGACAACCTCGCGAGGTTTCTATATAAAGCACTTTATTACTTAAACTTTCAACCTTATCAAAACGGTAAGGCATGCTGTTTTCAAAATTCTTAAGATCAAACATTGGCGCTTGAGGATTTACCAATACTTTACCTTCTGATTTTCTGACCAAACTGGGCACGGCATCTACATTTGGAAAAGAATTAATAAACTCTGTAAAAGGTGTTTCGCCTTCACCAACAATTATATAATCTACTTCGGGAAGAGAAATTACATCCTCATATTCGTAGCTAACCTCAGGGCCACCTAATAATATTGTGATATTAGGATTAAGTTCCTTTATTTTTTTTGCAACCGCTAGTGTTTGTGTTATATTCCAGATATAACAGCTAAAAGCTACGACATTAAAGGCCGCGCATTCTTTAGCAACCTCCTCTTTTGGTTCTTTTATCGTAAACTCCTTCCACTCTAAACCCTTATTGTTTTGATTTAACTCGTACAATAAACGAATGGCCAGATTTGTGTGGATGTATTTTGCATTAAGCGTTGTAAGTAATATGCGCATTGGTGTAAAGATACAAAGTTTATAACTAAAGAAGTGGTTTTACAAATTATGCTTAAATCTTACTTGTGTTGTTTTGCTTTTGTTTTTGATTATTTAAGCACGACCCTCTGTAATACCTTTACATAAGAAATTAATATAAAATAAAATCATGAAAAAAAGTCTTAAAATATTTATAGCAAGCAGCCTGCTTATCATGCCGACTTTGAATTATAGCCAAACAACCGACATTGTTGCCGATTATACACCGGTGTCTTCAGCGCTACAAATAGATCTTTATCCTGCCGCAGACTACCCTGAGGCGGCGTTTAACCAATCGAGTATAATTAAACCAAACTTATTTTCGAGCAAATTAGTTGGCGGTGTAAATACTGGGCAACCCGAAATTGGCGCAATTATATCTCCTGATGGAAAAACACTTTACTTTAGTCGTTATCAAGACACCAATAACGTTGGCGGAAAAGATGATGAGGAGGATATATGGTATTCCGATTGGGATGAAAAAAACAACAGGTGGGGCGAAGCAAAAAACATTGGTGCGCCATTAAATAATAAGTATCCAAATTTTATTAACTCCATTTCGGCCGACGGCAAAACTATTTTACTTGGAAATGTATATTTTACTAATGGTAAAATGGGTCCCGGATTTTCTACAAGCACCAAAACAGAAACAGGATGGAGCTTTCCGAAAGAAATGAATGTTGATGGAATTAAAGCAGGTAAGAATTGGTCCGGCGGCGATCTTTCAAGCGATCAGAAAGTATTATTTGTTGCTTACGAGCAAAGAAAAAACACCTTTGGCAATAGAGACATTTATATTAGTTTTTTAAGAGCAGATAACAGCTGGACAAAACCTGCCAATCTTGGGGGTGCTATTAATACATTGGGAGATGAAACCGCTCCGTTTTTAGCAGACGACGACAGCACTCTTTATTATACATCAAACGGCTTGCCTGGATATGGAGGAAACGATATTTATGTAACCCACAGATTAGATGACACCTGGCAAAATTGGTCTAAGCCCGAAAACCTTGGCCCAAAAGTGAATACAGCCTACCACCAATCTTTTTTCTCGATCGCAAAAGATAAAATGTACTATTCTTCAGAATGTAAAAAAAGTAAAAGCCTCGATCTCTTTACGCTTGATGCTATGGAATTAAACACTCCTGTTTCCTTTCCTTCGGCAGAACAAACTGTTGTTTTAGAAAATAAAACTCAAACAAGCACAAGTAATTTTTCAACCACTCCGCTTAACTATGACATGGGCACAAGCGTTATTTTTTACGATTTTAATAGTTCCGAACTTAAAAAATCAACCATATATGAATTAGCCAGAATCTCAAAAATATTAAATGAGTTTCCGTTGGCGCAAATAGAAATATCGGGGCATACAGATAATGTTGGCTCTGACGTATATAATCAACAGTTATCTCAAAAAAGAACAGATGCTATTTTATTATACTTCAAATATCAATCTAAGATAAACGAAAAAAGAATTATAATAAAAAACTATGGCGAAACAATGCCAATAGCAAATAACGAAACAGAAAAGGGACGCGAGTTAAACCGCAGGGTTGAAATCTCGTTTAAAACAAAACTTTTGGTTAATAATTAAACAAAAAACTATTTGGCTGAAAAAATTAAGAAGTATAATAGAAGGCTTTATATTTTTACACCAATAACACAAACGTCATCTACTTGTTCCAGCTGACCCCTCCATTGTTCAAAGGTGTCTTGTAGTTTTTGTTTTTGTGTTTCCATTGGTAAATCAACATTAGATAGTAAAAACTCGCCTAATTGTTTGTATTTAAATTTTTTGCCTTTTGCTCCGCCAAACTGATCAGCATAGCCATCGGTAAATGTATAAATTATATCGCCTTTTTGAAGATCGATCTTTTGTAATGTAAACGGTTTTGTTTCGTCGTGGTATTTACCAACCGGCAT
>JBEIEI010000237.1:0-3196 GCA_040382975.1 Flavobacteriales bacterium | reverse complement strand
TTTTTAGATCTTACTCTTTTTAAATATTATTCCAATCTACCTACTCACAAAACGGGAGGGCAAAGATACTACTTCTTTTTTATCCAACAACTATTTATAACAATAATTTACACAAATTTGAAGTTGATTTTTTACGATTAGTCGAATAGTAGTTTTCAGCAACGAAAAAATATTTTTTAAACCTTGAAATTGTTACTAACAAACGAATGCTTAATAAAAAAGACATTCAAGTTGAGTAAACAGCAAATTTAAGTACCTTTAAGCACTATAATTAAGAGATGGAATATAATACACAATTAGACAGATTAATCATTCCGGAATATGGGCGGAATATCCAAGGTATGATAGAATATTGTTGCAACTTAAAAGATCGCGAGGAGCGCAACTTATGTGCGCGAGCAATAATACAAGTAATGGGTCAATTAAACCCTCATTTACGGGATATATCAGATTATAACCATAAATTATGGGATCATTTATTTATTATTTCACAATTTAAATTAGATGTAGATAGTCCATATACCATTCCAAGTCCTGAAACATTTAAGGAAAAACCGAAAATTTTAGATTACCCTAAGGGTAAAATTCGTTTTAAACATTACGGCAAAACCATTGAGGATATTATTAAAAAGGCAAAGGAACTGCCTGAAGGCGCAGAAAGAAAAGAGTTGACTCGCCAAATAGCGAACCATTTAAAAAAATCTTACTTCAATTGGAATAAAGATTCTATTCCTGACGATGTGATATTTAAAAATTTAGCAGAATTATCAGGCGGAGAATTAAAATTAGATGAGAATACCGTTTTAACCTCACATCAGGATTTACGCGGAACGAAAAAATTCTTCCACAAAAACCCTAAACACAAAAACAATAATCATAAACATAAAAACCCTAGAAAATTTTAATACTTTCTTATGGCAATTTTTGAAGTAGAAGGCGGACATAAACTAAAAGGAGACATTATACCGCAGGGAGCCAAAAATGAGGCTCTACAGATACTTTGTGCAGTTTTACTGACAAAGGAAAAAGTAATTATCAGTAATATTCCCAATATTGTAGATATAAATAAATTAATTGAATTGCTCGCGGAATTAGGTGTAAAGGTCGAAAAAACAGGTCATGAGGAGTATACCTTTCAAGCTGATGATGTAAATATTGATTACCTGGTATCGCCTGAGTTTAAAAAGAAAGGTGGGAGTTTAAGGGGTAGTATGATGATTGTTGGTCCAATGCTAACAAGATTTGGTAAGGCCTATATGCCAAAACCAGGAGGTGATAAAATTGGAAGAAGACGTGTAGACACTCATTTTATTGGCTTTGAGGCATTGGGCGCCAAGTTCAATTACCATAGCGATAGCGAGATTTATGAAGTAGAAGGAAAAAACTTGAAAGGCACCTACATGTTGCTTGATGAGGCCTCTGTAACGGGCACAGCGAATATTGTAATGGCAGCAGTTTTAGCAGAAGGAATAACAACAATTTATAATGCAGCATGCGAGCCGTATTTGCAACAACTATGTAAAATGCTCAATAGTATGGGTGCAAAAATTACCGGCGTTGGTTCAAATTTACTCAATATTGAAGGTGTTAAAGAGTTAAAAGGCACAACGCATCGCATATTGCCGGATATGATCGAAATAGGATCTTTTATTGGAATGGCGGCAGTTACACAATCAGAGATCACAATAAAAAATGTGAGTTACGATAATTTAGGTATCATTCCTACAATATTTGGAAGACTTGGTGTGAAAATGGAACGTAGAGGAGATGATATTTTTATTCCCGAGCAAGAACATTATGAAATTGATACGTTCATAGATGGATCTATCCTTACTGTTAGCGACGCTATTTGGCCGGGCTTTACACCAGATTTGATCAGTATTGCATTAGTTACTGCAATACAAGCCAGAGGTAATGTTTTAATCCACCAAAAAATGTTTGAAAGCAGATTATTTTTTGTTGATAAACTTATAGATATGGGAGCTAAAATTATTTTATGCGACCCACACAGAGCTACAGTAATGGGACTTGATAGAAAAGTGCAATTACGCGCTATTCAAATGGCTAGCCCGGATATTAGAGCCGGTGTTGCTTTGCTTATAGCTGCAATGAGTGCAAAAGGTAAGAGTGTAATTTTTAATATCAATCAAATTGATAGAGGTTACCAAAATATCGACACTCGATTGAATGCTATTGGCGCGCAAATTATTAGAAAAGACAAATGAAATATTTAATACTTTTTTTAAGCTTAAGTATATATTTTTTAGCTTCATGCTCAAACAAAAAAAAATCTACAACTAACGCTGTACCTATTAAACCATCGGGAATTGTAACCCCTTTGCCTGGCGAAACCGTTGAGGCAACAATTGGATTAAACTTAGGGAATCAATCGCCCGAAATTGCACAAAATAATTTAAACGATAGTATTATCAAACTTTCATCCTTAAAAGGCAAATTGGTTTTAATAGATTTTTGGGCAAGCTGGTGCGGCCCTTGTAGAATGGAAAACCCCAATGTTGTTAAAGCTTATACTCGATTTAAAGATAAAAAATTTAAAAACGGTAATGGTTTCACTATTTACAGCGTTTCTCTAGACGCAGATAAAGGTCTCTGGAAAAAAGCAATCGAAAAGGATGGGCTTATTTGGCCGTATCATGTAAGTGACTTGAAAGTTTGGGATAATGATGCGGCGCAGCACTATGGCGTGCAAGGTATACCATCCAACGTTTTAATTAATGATAAAGGGATTATTATAGATAAAAATTTAACCAAAGAAAAATTAATTATTGCTCTAGAAAAACAGCTTGCAGAGTAATGAAAAAAAAAATTACTTATTATTTGTCTGTTTTTTAAAACAAATGCGCAGGCACAGTCGTTACTAAAACGTGGAGATCAAGCTCCGGGTTTTGTTTTAGATCTATTGCAAAACTCACTTCAAAGTTTTTCAATGCCCTATTTGAACCGTGCTTTTGTATTACATTTTTGGAGCACCACAGTTTCCAACTCAAAATCAAAAAACAAATCACTTAATAGACTTGCAGGACGTTATAAAGATGCGAGGTATAAAACAGCAAGCTGTTTTGGATTAATAGCTGATTGCGTAAAAATTCAGAACCTTATGCTTTATATAGCAATGCAGGCGACCATATTGTTGATGGCAGAACATCAAATAATGGTATTGAATTTTATGTGTCAT
>JBEIEI010000236.1:0-3247 GCA_040382975.1 Flavobacteriales bacterium | reverse complement strand
TATCGCGTTATGAAGAGTATTTGCCTTTTAAAACCGACAAGCATAACCGTTTTAATTATAGGTCGAGTTTGGCTTATCAATATGATTTTATTCAAAAGCCATTAATAAATTTGTGGCTAAACGAACTGCAGGGCTGTTTAAAAGAATTTTATCCTTTATTAGAATTTAAAGTTAATACGTATACGTTTACTTCAACCGTTGATATTGATAATGCCTATAAGTTCAAACACAAAGGTTTTGTTAGGGCTCTTGCGGGTTATATTACCGACATCCTTTCTAAGGACGCGCAACGATTTAAAAACAGACTGAAAGTTATTATAGGAAAGAAAAAAGACCCCTTTGATTGTTATGATTTTTTTATTGATACACATACCAAACTTGGGATAAATGCTATTTATTTTTTTCTCCTTGGCGATTATGGGCCTAACGATAAAAATCAATCGGCAACCAATATTGCCTTTCAGTCATTAATAAAAAGTCTAGCAGACTATTCATTGGTAGGAATTCATCCCTCTTATGGATCTACTAATAAAATGAAGCAATTAAAAATTGAAATAAGTCGTTTAGCTAATATCATTCATAAACCCATTACTCATAGTCGACAGCATTTTTCAATGTTAAGATTTCCTCAAACTTATCTTGAGCTTTTGCAGGCAGGCATTGAACAAGATTATTCAATAGGATATACCAATTTAAACGGATTCAGAGCTTCTTACTGTTTTCCTTACAAATGGTATAATATCGAAAATGAAATGCTAACTCCCCTAACGATAAATCCTTTTTGCATTGCAGAAAACACACTTACATATTATTCGGGGAAAGAAAATAAAAGTATGATCGAGTTAGCCCTTCCAATTATTAATGAGGTTAAAAAATATAACGGACAGTTAATTTCAATTTTTCATAACGACACCTTTAATGATCAGATGAAACTATTTTATTTAGAGTTTTTAAAAGCTGCTAAAAAGTAATCTGTAATTATTTTTTAGGTTTTATAAATGTTGTAATTCTAAAAAGATATTTTTTACAACCTGCGCAACGCTTGATATGATCATTTGTACACCAATACCAATTACTAAAAAGCCCATAATTTTTGATAACGAGGTAAGACCAGCTTGTCCGGCATACTTCATTAACCTAGGGGCATATTTGAAAATAAAATAAATAGAAAAAGAAACAATAATAATTGCAATAATTGCAGCCACATCTTGCCATATGGCCAAGTGCCAATCATCATTTCTGCTGGCATAAAGGGTTATTAAAAACGACATTGACCCTGGTCCTGCCAATAAAGGCATTGCCAAAGGTGAAAATGAAATGTCATCTTTTTTATCACTTTCTTCTTTAATTTTTCCTGAAATTTCTTTTTTATGTTTTACATTTAAAAGTTGCCAACCCGATCTGAAAATAACCAAACCACCGGCTAATCTTAAAGCGGGAATGGTTATTCCGAAAAAATTAAGGAGATAAACGCCAATAAAATAAGATACGATACAAATTAGAATAATATATAAACAGGTTTTTTTAAGTGTTTTTAGTTTAGCCTCATCGCTCATGTCCTGCGTTAAGCTAATATAAACCGGTAGGCCACCCAATGGATTTATCAATGAAAATAATCCAATTAAAATTGTAACAAATATTGACGTTTCAAACATGGGCGCAAAATTAGTATTATTTTTGGGGCTTTTTAAAAGTTCTGTGATGATATATTCGTGAATAAAATACAAACAAATAAAATTATCCTATTTTTGTTCCTTCTAATAATAGCAAATGGCCTTAAATTTAAAAACATTAGCAACCCGAAGCATGAGTGCAGCAGTATTTGTTGTACTGTTAATAGGTTGTGTTTATTGGAATTATATTTCCTTTTCTGTTTTCTTTTTTGCCGTTTCAATGATCGGTTTATCTGAGTTCTATAATATTGCCGAAAAATTAAACAGTAAGCCGTATAGAATTTTAGGACTTATCTTTGGAGGAGCATTATATTTAGTCTCATTAAATATAAATTTGCTATTCGCATTAAATTTAAAAAGCTTTCCTGATAATGTTTTGGTTAGAGTGATACCTTTTTTAGTACTAGCTTTTTTTGCTTTACTTGCGGTGCCTGTTTTTAAGAAAAATGATAATTCTATACGAGATGTTAGTTTTACACTATTCGGAATTCTTTATGCCGTTGTTCCATTTATTACATTAAACCTATTAGTGAGTAATAATGGTTATGCTCCAAAATTAGTATTAGGGATCATCTTCCTTATTTGGAGTAGCGACACTTTTGCCTATTTAGGAGGAAGTATTTTTGGTAAAAATAAAATGATAGAAAGGATTTCTCCCGGTAAAACATGGGAAGGCACCATTATTGGAGTTATAATAACCTTTGGGGTAAGTTTTTTGATAAAAGAGTTTTATATTGGAGACGAGGGTTATTTTTGGCCCATGTTAGGCCTTTTAGTGCCGGTATTAGCAACTATTGGAGATTTGGTTGAAAGTATGCTTAAACGGCAGGCCGGTGTTAAAGATAGCGGTAAGATCATGCCGGGGCACGGCGGTGTATTAGATAGATTTGATAGTTTGATATTTGTTGCCCCACTTATTTATGTGGCAGTAACATTAGTAAGTATATGTAAAGATCTTATCTAGTAATTTGGTTTTGAATTAGATCTTAACAGAATGCACTCTGTGGATCGGGATTACAACTCCTTGTTTTAAAATAACACGTTTATCGGTAACACCCCAAACAGTAGTTTCAACAACTTTGCAAGACGAATCATCCTCAAAATAAATCCTGATTTTTGCATGCTCCATATTACCTAAGGTTAATGCTCGGCCCAGCTCAGAACGTCTTTCACCTATTTTTTCTATATCATTTAAAACATCCGTTGACGGGAATTTTAAATTTTCAACTTCTTCTTTTTCTATTGGCTGAAATTTTGAGATAACCATGATTTAATTTTTTTTTTTAAAAGGTTAATAAAGAATACATCTATATAAAACGAATATAAAAATAAAAGGTTGCAGTTGTTAATTTTTTATTTGGCTTTTTAGCGTTTTAAACAATTCATGGGCTTTTTGACTCCCAATTCTATATGTAAAGCCATCATTATCAACTAATTCTATAAAATCTTCACCGCTGGTGTAAAATCTAATGGTGCCTTTGTTGTGAAGGTTATAAACAGCCCTTCGTAAAATGTTTTTTTTGTAACGACTTTTTCTCATCGACACAATATTTGTAAGGTCTATTTTTACTTTT
>JBEIEI010000235.1:0-3251 GCA_040382975.1 Flavobacteriales bacterium | reverse complement strand
GGCTTTAAAATCCCAAGTTTCCATGAACTTAGTAGTGTAATTTCCGGCTTTAAAATCTTCGTTTTGCATTAACTTAATATGAAACGGAATGGTTGTTTTAACCCCTTCGATCACGTATTCGCTTAAAGCACGGTGCATTTTTGCAATGGCTTCTTCGCGGGTTTGCGCAACAGTAATTAATTTACCAACCATGCTATCGTAATTTGGTGGTATTCTATAACCACTGTAAACATGCGAATCAACGCGAATACCATGACCGCCCGGTGTATGTAAAGTTGTTATTACTCCAGGAGACGGAACAAAGTTCTTAAAAGGATCTTCCGCGTTGATACGACACTCGATAGCGTGTAATTGCGGGTAATAATTTTTACCTGAAATTGGAACTCCTGCAGCAACTAAAATTTGCTCACGTATTAAGTCGTAATTAATAACCTCTTCGGTAATTGGATGCTCAACCTGAATACGCGTATTCATTTCCATAAAATAGAAATTGCGATGTTTGTCAACCAAAAACTCAATAGTACCTACCCCTTCGTAACCAATAGACAAAGCGGCTTTAACAGCTGCATCACCCATTAATTCTCTTAACTCGGGGGTCATAAATGGAGAAGGTGTTTCCTCAACCAATTTTTGGTGACGACGTTGGATCGAACAATCACGCTCACTTAAGTGACAAGCTTTGCCGTGTTGATCGCCAACAATTTGTATTTCTATGTGACGAGGTTCTTCAATATATTTTTCCATATACATGGCACCATTACCAAACGCAGCTGTAGCTTCGTGAGTAGCGCTGTCCCAAGCCGCCTGAAACTCTTCTTCTTTCCATATTATACGCATCCCTTTACCTCCACCACCGGCGGTTGCTTTAATAATAACAGGATACTTAATATCTTTGGCTAATTGCATGCCTTGTTCGGCACTGTCTAATAAACCAACCGAACCGGGAACACAAGGAACGCCTGCCGCTATCATTGTAGCTTTAGCATTACTTTTATCACCCATTTGGTTGATCATTTCAGGGCTAGCCCCAATAAATTTAATTTTATTTTGGCGACAGATCTCTGAGAATTTAGCATTCTCACTTAAGAAACCATAACCCGGGTGAATAGCGTCAGCATTGGTAATTTCGGCCGCTGCAATAATGCTTGCCATGTTCAAATAACTGTCTTTACTTGGCGGTGGTCCAATACACACTGCTTCATCAGCAAACTTTACGTGTAATGAATCTTTATCGGCAGTTGAATAAACAGCAACTGTTTTTATTCCCATTTCGCGGCATGTGCGAATTACCCTAAGGGCAATCTCGCCACGATTGGCTATTAATATTTTTTTAAACATCCTTATGAATTTTTAAATTATAAATTTTAAATGTTGAATTAGCTGAATGAAATTAGTAATCCCTATTATCATTCAACATTTTGCATTTAACATTTCTTTAAGAAGGATCTACTAAAAACAAAGGTTGATCATATTCAACCGGAGTTGAATCATTAACTAGAACTTTAACGATCTTCCCTTTGATATCGCTTTCAATTTCATTAAAAAGTTTCATTGCTTCGATAATACAAACTGGTTTACCCGGTGCAATCTCGTCGCCAACATTAACAAAGGCAGGTTTATCTGGACCAGCAGAACGGTAAAAAGTACCGATCATTGGCGATTTAATTGTAATGTATTTTGCCTCTTCGCCTGCCCCTGAAACAGGAGGCGTAGCTTTATTTTCTAAAGACTCTTGAACCGGAGCTGTGTTCACCGCCGGAGCAGCAATAGCAGGTGCAGTAGCATAAACAGGTGCAGCTTGCATTAATACTGGCGCTGCAGTTTTAGGTGTTCTTATAACAATTTTAATTTCTTTTGTTTCTAATTCAACTTCGCTTACTCCGCTTTTTGAAACAAATTTTATTAAATCTTGAATTTCATTTAATTTCATGCTTAAAATGTTTAGTTTGTTAGTGGGGGCAAAAATAACGGTATTTTTAAATAAAAAAAGGATTTTTTAGCTTTTTTCTTAATAAAAAGTAAGTTTTTACCTCATTTTCGTCTAAAAAGCGACAAATATCGACAAAAAAAAAGCTACCAAAAAGGTAGCTTTTTAAATAATTAAGATTAATTAAAATAAAAGTCCAACATTTATTCTAATTGCTCTCATAAAATAACCCTGATTTAACTCATTGCTATCAGTATTAGTGGCTTTTACCAAATATTTTGAATCTTTTTTCATTAAATTGGTGAAAGATTGAAAATAATTAAGTGAAAATACTACAGAAGTACTACCGCCTAATCTATACTCAGTTCCCATACCTAAGTTCATACCTAATCTCATAGGAACTAATGAACCATCCTTGTTGATATCGATCTTTGATTTTGAAAGATCTGCATCAGACACAAAAGTTGTGGTTGTAGTAGTTCCTGAAACTGTTGATTTAATTCCACTAACATAACTGTCATTTGCTTTTAATCCTGCTCTAATTCCTAATTCTCCGCCAAACAAAGCAAAATATCGTGCACCACTATATTCTTCCGTCATCATTTTTAAGATCAAAGGAATAGTAACAAAAGTAGATTTATATTGTCTGTCTTTTAAAACCACCTGTGTATTACCATTTGCGAATTTGATCTCGTCAGTAATAACACCTTTATTAGATTCTACGTATTGACCTTCGCTATTAATCACTGCATTTACGCTAAAATCAGCCTCGTTACGGTAATTAATATAACCACCCTCAAAATCTCCTCCAATTCCGGTAGAAAAATGAACGATCTTCGATAATTTAAATTCCATCATCAAACCAAATCCAAACCCAAAATTTGCACCAGCAGCTTTTGAATTTACGTTATCACTTTTAAACCAAGTTGGTTGTGGTGTGGCTCTGATCCCAAAACGAAATTTTTTATCAAACTCATTTTGTTTATCAGAAGGTGTATCTTGAGCGTTTGAAGAAGCGCCAAGCATACAAATCGAAATAAAAGTAAAAAGTATTTTTTTCATCATTATTTTATTTTATAATTAACTTTACAAATATAAAAATTTACTTCATGTATAAAAGAATTCTTTTTTTACCATTTATCATCCTACTTTTAAGTAGATGCTCAACAAATCAACTTGATGTTGATATTTCATCTATTGATATTAAACCATTAGAATTGTTAAGATTAGAAGACGATATTTTTTCTGTATCAGAGGCTAATTTTGAAGAAAAAAATAAAAGTCTAAATGCTAATTATGGTCCATTTTACGATCATTATATAGC
>JBEIEI010000234.1:0-3273 GCA_040382975.1 Flavobacteriales bacterium | reverse complement strand
ATCTTCGTATCCAAGGTTGCAAACGTAAATTCAAATATCCTTCCATTACAACTTGTCCTGCTAAAGTGCCTGTAATTGTTGAACTTTGACCAGCCGCAATTAAAGCAACTGCAAATAAAATAGGAGCAAGTGTACTGCCAAGCATAGGTGCTAATAATTCATGCGCGTCCTGAATTTCGCTTACATCATGTCTGCCTGATTTAAAAAAAGTGGTTGCTGCTAAAATTAAAATAGCTGCATTTACAAATAAGGCTAAGTTTAGAGCAATAGCACTATCAATGATATTAAAACGAATGGCTTTTTTTATGGCTACCGGATTTCGTTCAAACTTTCGGGTTTGCACAAGCGAACTATGTAAATATAAATTATGCGGCATTACTGTTGCGCCAATGATACCAATAGCAATATAAAGCGCTTCATCATTTTCAATAAAAGGTATTAATCCCCCTGCAATTTCCCCAATAGCAGGTTTTGCAATAGTTAATTGAATAAAGAATGAAACGCCAATTAATAACACTAAACAAATAATAAAGGCTTCTAATTTGCGAATGCCTTGATGTAATAAAAACAATAAGATAAAACTATCTAGCACTGTAATGCAAACACCTGTTAAGATACTCACGTTAGGAAACAAGAGATGAATACCAATGGCCATACCAATTACCTCTGCCAGATCACAGGCTGCAATGGCAATTTCGGCCAAACCATACAAAAATAAATTTACAAATTTTGGATAGGTTTCTCTTGATGCCTGGGCAAGATCTTTGCCGCTTACAACACCTAATCTCACACAATGGCTTTGAAGAAGTAAGGCAATAATATTGCTCATTACTAATACCCATAATAAACTAAAACCAAATTTACTACCGCCGGCAATATCAGTTGCCCAGTTACCCGGATCCATGTAGCCAACGCTTATCATGTATGCCGGACCTAAAAATGCTAAGAGCCTTTTTATACTGCCGCCACTTGTTGTGTTTACACTCGAATTAACTTCTTCTAACGACTTGCTCATTTTTTTATTTCTACTAAAATATTAGAAGCTACCTTATTACTAAAAAACTGACTGTTATTTTTATTGATCTTTACTTTAAATGAATTATCAAATTCATTGATCTCTTCAACCTTTATAGCGTCACCAATTTTTAAACCGATGGATGTAAGATGTTGTAAAAAAGCTTTTGAATGTTCGTTTACACCAACAAAAACAAATGTTCCTTTTGCCTTATGCTGGTTTAAAGGAAGTGCTTTAACACTGTTTAATTGTCCGTTTGCATCGGGTATTGGGTCGCCGTGCGGATCAAATTTTGGTTTGCCTAAAAATTCATCTAAGCGTTGAATTAATTCATCACTGTTAATATGCTCTAATTGTTCTGCGATCTCATGTACCTCGTCCCACTTAAATTTTAATTTGTCCACCAAAAAAACTTCCCATAAACGGTGTTTGCGTATTACTTTAATGGCAGTGCGCCTTCCTTTTTCGGTGAGTTTAACACCTTGGTAAGGAATATAGTTGATCAATTTTTTTTCGGCCAAACGTTTAAGCATATCGGTAACTGTAGCCGCTTTATTTTTAAGATGATCAGAAATTTGATTGGTACTTACTTCTGATTCTTCAAACAAATGACTTAAAGTATAAATAGCTTTAAGATAATTTTCTTCTGTTAAGGAAATTGTCATGCACAAAAATAATAAATTTTATGACTCTAAAGATATTTTTAGGGTAGTCTAAAAAATTCTATGGTGAAACAACTATTTACGGGAATTAGTTAACATCTTACAATTCCGATTTTTTTGTCACTTTTGGCGCGCAAAAGTAACCAAAACGCTTTTGATCTTTTGGTAGGAGATTTTTACTTTCGCAATGAAGATACAGCTAAAGTAAAACCGCTGCCTGTCTAAGCTCTTGTCTGGATGCCTATTATGCTATCCGCTCAGCTTAGACAGCAGCTACCTCTGCAAAAGATCAAAATAGCATTACGTGGAACACTATATGCCAATAAAATTATTTTATTATTTAATTTTTTGAAGGCGGAAAAAAACATATCCCCCTAATAGCGTGAATTTTAGTTTTTAATTTCTTTCACAATGTGTATATTTTATTGAAAGACAGGTATTTAGCTAAATGAATTCATTTTAACTGTTTTGGTAGACTGTCATAATATGTTAGTTTTGCTTACCTATTATTTAGATGATGAAAAAAATAACCTATTTATGTTTTGCTGCTGCACTTGTAGCTTCAAATTCATTCTCGCAAAAAAAAGAAAGTCCAAAAAAGGTTGATGAAAAAATGCCGGCTGAAAAACCCCAGTTTTTAAATCCGTCAACCTATTCGGCTTTGTCTTTTCGCAACATTGGTCCTGCAGTAACTTCGGGTCGTGTAATTGATATTGCGGTAAATCCAAAAAATAAGAACGAGTGGTATATTGCTGCTGCAGCGGGTGGTGTTTTTAAAACAAAAAATGCCGGCGTAACCTTTGAACCTATATTTGATGGGCAAGGCGCATATTCAATAGGGTGTGTGGCGATCGATAAAAATAACACCAATATTATTTGGGTTGGTAGTGGCGAAAACAACAATCAGCGAGCCGTTGGGTATGGCGATGGTGTTTATAAAAGCGAAGATGGCGGTAAAACGTTTAAAAATGTGGGATTAAAAAAATCAGAGCACATTGGTAATTTTGCAATAGATCCAGATAACTCTGATATCGTTTACGTTGCGGCGTATGGTCCGGTTTGGAGCAGCGGCGGTGAACGTGGAATTTATAAAACAACCGACGGCGGAAAAACATGGAAACAAGTTTTAACTGTAAGTGAAAACACAGGCTTTAACGAAGTACACATCGATCCCAATCATTCAAATATTTTATACGCATGTGCTCACCAACGTCGTCGCCACGAATGGACATACATTAGCGGCGGACCTGAAAGCGCGATTTATAAAAGTAAAGACAGTGGTGCTACCTGGGAGAAATTGACTAACGGTATACCGGCAGATGATAAAGGAAGAATTGCATTAGCGGTTTCTCCGGCTAACAGCGATGTGGTTTATGCCATGATAGAAGGGAAAGAAAATAAAGGTTTTTATAAAAGTACCGATAGGGGTGCGAGTTGGGAAAAACAAAGCGGCCATGCCTCTGATGGAAATTATTATCATGAATTAATTGCCTATCCGAAAAATCAAACTAACGTGTATTCTATTGAAACCTTGGATCAGGTTACAACCGATGGTGGTAAAACATTTTCTGGTATTTGCGAAAAGAACAAGCATGT
>JBEIEI010000233.1:0-3326 GCA_040382975.1 Flavobacteriales bacterium | reverse complement strand
TCGGGAATTATTTGATTTTTTATTTCAATTAAGGGAGTTCCAAAAATGGTATTCATTTTTACATGACCACTTAGAATATCATAAATATCCGGAATGATCTTAATGATAACACCCATATCACCCAGGTCGTTAACAATATTTTTAATGTAATCATGCTCCCAGCTCTCTAAGGCAATAATAACTTCTTCAACATGATGTTTTGCAATGATTTTTTTAATGTCTTCGTATTCTCCAACATGTGGCAGTTCATTTTTTAAAACATCCGAATAGCCATTTTTTCCTTCAATATGCACAAAGCCAACAAATGAATTACCTATGCCGTGTTTTAAGGCGTTAATTTCATTAAACATTTTTAAAGCACGTTCATTACTGCCAATGATAAGGGTTTTAAATCCGAATTTTTTTTGATGTATTTTTTTATTTGTGTAAGAAGATAAAAAGAACCGACCTACTGCTGTTAGCCCGAAATGAGCGGCAAATAAAACAAAATATAATTTGTAATAAAGTTTATACGAGGCCACATAATCATCCAATAAAACAACAAAGAACAAAACAGTAACACCAACAAGCGAAGTGCTTAATATTTGAACAAATTCGTTTATTCGTGATTTGCGGAGAACATTGTTATAAGAACCATACAAATAATAGGTTAGTACCCAAATTAATGGCAATATAATAACGCTGATGTAAAATTGGTCGTCAAATATTTGGGCAGATGATTGACCAATTTTAATGGGATCGATCTGAGTTTTACGATAAATATTAAATAAAGTCCACGCCAACCCGGCCGATAAAAAATCGGAAACCAGGTAAAATAAGGTGCGTAGTTTTTTATTCATTTAAAAGTGGATTAACTTTATATTATCTAAAAATAGTTTTGGATTTGCATTTTCACTCGTTTTTAATAATTTAAAATAAACTTTTTGAGAACTCGATTTTGGATCCCTGTTATAGGCATCTGCTAATTGAATATAAATTTTATTCCAACTTTCGGATGGATTTACCATTACTGCGGGCTTATTTACCGAGCCCGAAACCATTCCCACCTCAAAGGCTTGATTAGCTTTATAATTAATTTCTAAAAAAACATTACTTGATCCTGATGGAAGGGTGTAGGAAATTGAAGATTCTACTTGCGCAACCAATGCATTTCCCGTTAAACCAATTTCTACCGATTTACCTTCAAAACTTTCTGCAGCCGAGGCAAATTTCCAATTTGTATCGGTTGGGTTGGTATTAGATTTTATTAACGTGTAGCCGGGAAGTTCAAAATTTTCCATCCAACTAAATTTTGTATTGGGATTGTATTTGAATGTAATTGGCCTTTCTATGGTTTTTCCGCTTTCAACTAAGGTGTCAATTGTAAGCAAATCGTAAAACACCCAACTTATTCTTGTACCGCTAATGCCATTATTTTTAATACCTGCAAAAATATTGATCTTAACATTTTGGTTTTTGGTAACAATTGGCAATAGATTACCGGTAGGGTAGGCACCTTGAAATTTACCATTTATATATAGCCAGAGGTCGGTAATTTTATGACTGCCTGTACCTTGCGCAGTAGTGGTTGAAACTGAAATTACTGTTGGTTTAATAAAAAAGGCAGCATCGGCAGGAACATATTTTTTACAGGAAGAAAGTAAAAAAAGATTAATTAAAGAAACCAAAAGTAAAAAAAACCTCATGCCTGTCGTGATCCGTCTAGTTATTAGCCAAAATTATAAAATAAAAGCATTCAAAAAGAAACAATTTTACAATTTTAGCTTTTCCTCAATTTCAATGGCTAACTCTAATACCCTAATAGCCTCATCTATTCCAACAATTGTTTTCTTATTTGAATTAATACTTTCATGTAACGTATTTAATTCTTCGTTTATTGCGTTTGTTGGTAAAATTATTGGATGCTCAAAAATAATTTCTTTTTTAGGCAAACCGTTGCCGGGGTCTAAAATGAGATTTTTTGAGTTTAAGGCAGCGTTTTTAATTTTAATAACCTCGGTTACTTTATCTAACAGGTTAATACTTACAAAGTGATCGTTGGTAAAAACCCTAAATTTACGCACGTTTTTAAAGGCAACGCGGTTAGTAGTAACATTTGCTACACAACCATTTTCAAATTCAATACGGGCATTAATAATATCAGCGTTTTTACTTACTAGGTCGCAACCCGAAACCTGAATTTTTTTAACATTGGCTTTTACAATACTTAATATCAGATCAAGATCATGCATCATTAGGTCTAAAACCACCGATACATCTGTGCCTCTGGGATTGTATTGCGCTAAACGATGTATCTCAATAAACTTAGGGTCGTTTAAATAAGGTTTTGCGGCGGTAAAAGCTGGGTTAAAGCGCTCTACATGCCCCACCTGAAAGCAAACTCCTGCCTCGTTAATGTAGTTTTGAAGTTGTTTAGCTTCTTTAAGGGTAGAGGTTACAGGTTTCTCAATAAAAACATGTTTACTATTAATAATAGCTTGTTTGGCAATTTCAAAATGGGTATCGCTTGGGGTTGCAATGTCCAGCACTTCAGAATTCTCAATAGCTTCTTCCAAAGACGAAAAGGCTTTGATGTTATATTGTGCCGCTAGATCTTTACAAAGTTTTGTATCAATATCATAAACGCCTACTAATTCCCATTTTGGGTTATCATTTAATATCTTTAAGTGGATCTTTCCAATATATCCTAAACCAACAAGTGCAATTTTATTTACCATAGATAGTCAAAACTAAGGGTTTTAAAAGTACATATGTTAGTAATTTATTTTAAATATTAACATTGCTTGTTTATTACTGAATAGCTTTACATTCTAACAATTTTATTGTGTTTTATAACGTTTCTAAAGAAGATGAGTATTTGTTTAAAGGCAAGCGCAAGCGCCTGGTTGAGCAATTACGATTAAAAGGGATAAAGAGCGAAAAAGTGTTGTCTTCTATAGAGAAAATACCCCGCCATTTATTTTTTGACCCAACCACCGGCCGACCGGCCTTATTGGATCATGCTTACAGTGATAAAGCTCTGCCTATAGGTGCAGGACAAACAATATCTCATCCTTACACAGTGGCTTTTCAAACAGAGCAATTAGAGATAAAGCCGGGCGAAAAGGTATTGGAAATTGGCACCGGTTGTGGTTACCAAACAGCGGTTTTAATTGAGATGGGGGCAAAAGTGTATAGTATTGAAAGGCAAAAAACATTGTTTGATAAAACCAAGTTGTTTTTGCCATATATTGGTTATACCGGGGCCAAATTAATTTATGGCGATGGTTATAAAGGTTTGCCGCAATTTGCCCCTTTTGATAAAATAATAGTTACTGCCGGGGCAC
>JBEIEI010000232.1:0-3335 GCA_040382975.1 Flavobacteriales bacterium | reverse complement strand
CGCAGCAGTTAAAGTAACTGCACTACCCGGACAAACAGAAGCGTTTGATGCCCCAGCGGAAATCGATAAAAAATTACCTACAACAACAGAAGATGTTGCAGAGGCGGTACAAGTGCCATTTGCGCCAATAACTACATAAGTAGTATTGGTTGCCGGAGAAACTATAATGCTATTTGTCGTTGCGGTTGTGTTCCACGTATATGATGTTGCACCACTAGCTGTAAGAGTAGCGGATGAACCTGTGCAAATTGTTTGTGAGGCAGCCGGTGCTATTGCTATTGTAGGGCCCGCTGACACTACTACAACCTGTGTAGCTGAAGCAACAGGGATTAAACCGTTTAATGCAACGCCTACTATTGAAAAAGTTCCTGCAGTTGGATACGAAATTGAAACTTGCGTACCGGTTCCGGGAGTAAAAATTGGACCAGCAGGACTAGATACCCATGTATAAGTGGTCGCTCCGGCAGCTGTTCCTGTAACAGTAGCATTTAGAGATTGATTCGTACAAGCCGTTAAAGGTGTGGTAAATGTAAAAGCAAGAGGTGCCGATAATGTTATATCATCTACAGCGATTGATGGATCTGCTCCGGTTGGGTCATTATTTTGCCATCTGAAACCTATTCTCACATTTGGATTATTATTTGCTGAAGCAGGCAAAGCTATACTGAATGGGGACCATGCACCTTGTGGTAAGCATGAAGCACTGGTTATGGCCATTGTGCCTAAATTGTTCCAAACTGCTCCATCAAAATATAAAGCTTGTGCAAAATCAACAGCAGCAACACCTCTAGTTAAATACTTCATTGATAAGGTAATTGAATTAAATCCAGTGCAATTAATAACAGGAGATTCTACTCTTTTATTTGTATTTGCTCCAGGACCCGCAAGATAAGCTGCACCGGGATCTACAAGAAATGGAACTAAATTTGAACCAACGTGCAATGTGCGATTTGTTCCACAACCTGAGCCACATGAACCTATAAGATTTCCGTTTTCTGTAGCGCTAATGAACCATTCGTTTGCGGTAGCACCGTTTCCGGGAGCAGCTACTAAGGCAGTTACAGCCCAAGCCCCATTTGTTGGGGTGGCAACAGTTCCAGCCGCCAATTGGCCGCCATTACAACCAGTACCAAAACCTTCGGTCCAAAAAACTTGCGCAAATGAAGTTCCAGATAAAAAAAGAGAAACAAATAAAAAGCAAGAATAAATAATTCTATTCATAATGTTGTTAAATTTAATTAGCTAATATATGGTTTATGTTTTAAATAATCTAATAATTTCCTTAATAATGGGCACTTTTTACAAAGACAGTGTGGTTAATTGTTTTATCATAACCCTTATCGCCATTAAACACGTTTTGTTTTACGTTTTGGTTGGGTATTTCTGTTTGTTTTGAATGAGTTTTTTGACAATTCGCAATTTTATTGTTTGAATTGTATCTTTTACTGAGCAAATAGCTATTTGAAATTAATGTTGAAGTTTTAAAAACAAATTAACATTCAAAATTTTCAATGCAAAAAAAGTGCAATTTTACAATTTAGAATTCTACTCTAAAAAATATGCATTTAAAATATTCTTTACGCCCAAAAGCACTCCTAGTTTTAGAAGATGGAAAAGTGTTTGAAGGAAAAGCCTCAGGAAAAATTGGAACTACTACCGGCGAGATCTGTTTTAATACCGGTATGACCGGTTATCAGGAAATTTTCACAGACCCTTCTTATTTCGGACAAATTGTTGTAATGGCAAGTTCGCATATTGGAAACTATGGTGTTGAAGAAAATGAGGTGGAAAGTGATGGCATTAAAATTGCCGGAATGGTATGTAAAAAATTTAATAACGGGTTTTCACGCGCACGCGCAAAAAAGAGTTTGCAGCAATATTTTGAGGAGTCGAACATTGTTTCCATAAGCGATGTTGATACACGCTCTGTTGTCAGATACGTGAGAGATAAAGGCTCTATGAACTGTATCATTTCTTCTGAAATATTGGATGTAGAAGAATTAAAAAAATTGTTAGCAAAGGTTCCTAAAATGGAAGGTCTAGAGCTTTCTTCGAAAGTTTCGACTAAACAAAGTTATTTTTATGGTGATCAAAACGCAAAGCATAAAATTGCCGTAATTGATTTTGGTGTAAAGAAAAACATTTTAAGATCTTTAGCTGAGCGCGATTCTTATTTACAGGTTTTTCCTATGACGGCAAGCGTTGCCGATGTTTTAGCTTTTAATCCTAATGGAATAATGCTTTCAAACGGTCCCGGCGATCCGGGCGCAATGCCTAAAGAAACGCAATTTGTAAAAGAGTTGGTTGATACTGATATTCCTGTTTTTGGCATCTGTTTAGGACATCAATTATTAGCGCAATCTCAAGGGATCTCAACTTTTAAAATGCACGCCGGTCATAGAGGAATAAATAGTCCGGTTAAAAATTTGATCAGCGGAAAAAGCGAGATCACGTCTCAAAACCACGGATTTTCTGTTAATCCGGAGGATATCGCAAAAAATCCGAATGTAGAAATTACGCATGTTAATTTAAATGATCAAACAATAGAAGGGATTAGAATTAAAAATAAAAACGCCTTCTCTGTTCAGTATCATCCTGAAGCTTGTCCCGGACCGTTGGACGCAAGATACCTTTTTGACGAATTTGTTACCCTGATCGAAAAGGTGAATGGTTAAAAAAAAGTTGCAATAAAATAATTTATTTTATTTCTTCAAAATCAATGTAATCGCCTTCTTTATCGGCGCTTTTTTGAATAACGTCTTTTGGGTCTTTTTTTGGGGAAAAGTTCGTTTTACTTTCAGATTGTTGATTTTGGTAGGTGTTATTTTGACTTGTAGAATTGTTTACAAAGGACTTTTTAGTGCTTCCTCTAAAAATATCTACCAATTTATAGATCAGCCAAATTACAATTAAGGTCCAAATTACATCTCTCATAATGCAGCAAATTTAAGTATTTACAATTAATTTGATGGTTATACTTTGTTAATTTCATTTTGCAGTGGTTTTAGCTCTAAAACCCTCGTCTTTTATAAACATTAGCACCCTACTTTATTAACAAAATTGGTTGATGTTTTATGATTTTATACTTTTGCACAAATTAAATATAAGCCAATGAACTCTCTAGAAAAAACAAACAAAGATTATCAAACTCAACTAAATGATTGGATAAAGCAAGAAAAAGCAGCTATAGATCTAATAAATGCAGTTGGTAAATTATGGTTTGAAAAATCAATTGAACTTATTTTATTCCGTAATCAATTAGTTGATAGAAGTGCTAGCGAAATAATGAACCTTCATTTATACGCTAAAAATATTGTAAAAAAGCCGATTTCTGT
>JBEIEI010000231.1:0-3392 GCA_040382975.1 Flavobacteriales bacterium | reverse complement strand
GAAAATGGTTGTGGATGCAAAAAACAATAAATACGATTTTATAAAATATTTAGGCGGCATAAACGAAACCAATTTTAATTATTTAGTTGAAAGTTGCCAGCGAAACGATTTTCCAATAGAAGGACATGCTTATAACAGGAGTCTTGAAAAAAGTATTGCAGCCGGTTTTGCTTCTGTAGAGCATTACCAGCCTTTATTGGCTGCTTACAACAAAGACTCTGTAAATTTTAAAAACACCTTGTTAAGTATGAAAACAAAAGGTGTTTCGTTTTGTCCAACCTTATCTTTTTATCATGTTTTTTCTTTTGAATTTTCCGAAAAAACTTTGTTAGAACGAAACGGAATGAAATATGTGTCGGCAAAAGTAAAAAGTGCCTGGTTAAAAGAATATAACGAGGCTTTAAAAACAACCAAAGAAAAATTGAACACTGATTTTGAAAGTAAATACACCGATGTTTACCAACAACAATTTTTAAAATTCGATAGGATCTTTAAAATGGCAGTAAATGCAGGTGTTAATGTGCTGTTGAGTCCGGATGACGGCATATTTAACGTACCTGGTTTTAGTATGTATGAAGAAATGATGTTGTATAAAAAAGCTGGCTTTACAAACTACCAAATTTTAAAATGTGCTACTTACAATGCGGCCGTGCATTTTAAACAGCAAAAAAACTGGGGTAGTGTTGAGGTTGGACGAAAAGCTAATTTATTATTATTAAATGCCAATCCCCTTGAGGATATTGAAAATATTAAACAAGTAGAGGCAACCCTTTTAAATGGAAAATATTATTCGCAGGCCGACTTGCTTAAATGATCATTTTTTGTATTTTAGATATATGAAAGAGATAGTTATTATAATCGTATTTATTTTTTCAATAAATAAAACCTTCTCTCAAAAATACCAACCTGTTGATTCAACTAATGTTTGGGCAACTTATTATTCCTACAAGTATAATAATTGTTATATGCAGAATAATATAAAATACTTCTCAAAAGGATACGAATTAAATAATGGAAATGTATGGTTGAAAATTCATTCCTCAATGGCATCGAATCTGAATGGTCAGCATATTTCTTGCCAGGCTCCCCCTTCATTTGGAACAGGTTTGATAGGTTATTTATTTAACGATACAATTAATAAAAAAGTTTTTTTTCGGCCTACCACCTTGCCTCCAAATCATATTCCTTTGAACAACAATTCTTGGACAAACGAGTTGATCTATGATTTTAATAAAGTTGTTGGCGATTCGATGTTTGTTCAGCCAAATAATGTTTATTTTAAGATCCTTTCTATCGACTCGATCTTATTTTCTGGTAAATATCATAAACGATATATAACTGCTACATCTCCATTTAATTCATTAATTCCAAAAATTTCATTATTAGAAGGTATTGGCTCCTCTATTGATCCATTTGCACCATATAAGGCGAATGGTTTTGAATCAAATAGCAAATTGCTTTGTTTTGCAAGTCCAACACAATCAATGTCAGTTACAAACTACACCCTATTTACAGATGGAAATTTAGGTTGCGCTAATTTATCCATGATTAATGTTAATGTTAAAGAAACAGAACAATTTGATCTTAGTATTTATCCTAATCCTACATCAGATCATATTACTATAGTGTTAGAGCAGAATAGTGCGGTTGGTACTAATTACAAAGTTATAAATCTTTTAGGGCAAGAACAATCAGCCGGAACATTGAAAGAAACTAAAAATGTAATTGATCTAGTAAGTTTAAAAAGTGGTATCTACTTCATTAACTTTTGTAAGAACGACCGCTTTGTTCTCTGCAAAAAAATCGTGATTCAATAAAATTAGTTTTATAGTTTATTGATTATCTCTGCAGCTTTTTCCGGCGTTTCATATTTATCAAATTACTAGGAATATAATGGCCTAATTCTATAAATATCTATGGTATTACTTATTTAATTTTTTCGCTACTTTTCCTTAGTCGAAAAGTAGCCAAAAGACAAGGTTCGGCGATCTTTCCATCCGCTTTTAATTTTTAAAGAAAATCTATTGAAGTAAAAAACTCTTTGCCTTTGATCAATTAATTATGCAAAGAATTTTAAACGTCAAGCGCCTTCAATGATTTTCTTGAAAAAATTAATTCACGCTAACACACGCTCAGCGCCGCACCTAGCCAGCGCACCAAAACCGGTTATATCTATAGCTTATTAATTATCTCAGCTGCTTTTTCAAGTGTTTCATCTTTTTTAGCAAAGCAAAAACGTAAAATTTTATTGTCGTATTTGTTGGTGTAAAAAACCGATAATGGAATGGTTGCCAGTTTATTTTCTTTGGTGAGTTTAATAGCAAAATCGGTATCGCTTTCGGTGCTGATATCTTTATAACTCATTAACTGAAAATAAGTGCCCGCAGTTTTTAACGGTTTTAAGCGAGACGACTGTGTGAGTTTTAAAAACAGATCGCGTTTAGCCTGATAAAAATTCTTTAGTTCTAAATAATTATTTTTTTCTGATAAAAAATCCGCTAATGCTAATTGAAATGGGTGGTTAACGGCAAACACCAAAAACTGGTGTACTTTTCTAAATTCTGCCATTAATTCTTTTGGGGCGGCAACGTACCCAATTTTCCAGCCGGTTGTGTGCACTGTTTTACCAAAGGAAGAAACGATTATAGATTGTTGCGCTAAAGTTTTGTTTTTCGCAACGCTTTGGTGTTGTTGTCCGTCAAACACCATGTGTTCGTATACTTCATCACTTAATACTAAAATGTTTTTTCCGGCTACTATTTTTTCTAGCTCTAAAAGATCCTGTGCACTTATTATTGTTCCACTAGGGTTGTGGGGCGAATTAATAAGGATCATTTTTGTTTTTGCATTCACTTTAGCTTTTACATCATCCCAGTTAATTGAAAAATCAAGTGGGTTTAATTGTGAGCTAACCGCTTTAGCGCCGTGTAACTCAATGCTTGGGATGTAGCAGTCGTAAGCGGGTTCAAAAACAATTACTTCGTCGCCCGCGTTTATAAAGGCAGCAATGGCAGTATAAATAGCTTGTGTTGCACCGGCAGTGATGGTGATTTCATTATCGGGGTTGTAATTTTGGTTATAGCAGGTGCTAATGATCTGGGCAATGCATTCTCGTAATTGAATAACGCCGGGCATTGGAGCGTATTGATTAAAACCTGCATCCATATGCTTTTTTGCAAACTCTAAAAGTTTTGGATCACATTCGAAATCGGGGAAGCCTTGCGAAAGGTTAATAGCGTTATGTTCTTTAGCAAGACCGCTCATGGTGGTGAAGATGGTGGTGCCTACATTAGGGAGTTTAGATGAAATCTGCATTTTTTTTATAATAATTCCACCAAATTGCTAAAAAAATCTTATTTTTGCCCCGTGTAATTTTAATTTAACATTTAGAT
>JBEIEI010000230.1:0-3449 GCA_040382975.1 Flavobacteriales bacterium | reverse complement strand
TAGCAGCATGCTCGATCATACTAAAATTCAGATCGTTTTTAATAGGTCCGTTTAGGATAGCAGAATAGTTATTGGTGTTTTTAAAAAAGTGGAAACTGTTTGAAAAGGCAACAATTAATAGCTCATAGCCCTTTAGCCTATTGGTTTGATGTTGAATGGTGATCTCCTCAAAAACATCTACAATTTGTTTACCGTTATCCTCAAACTCACAAAATAATTTATAGTTAGCGTCCGGAATAGGAACAAACAAATTCCAGTTTTGATGAAAGTAGGGATAAACATAGGCCTGCGCGTAAAAATCCACTTTTTGTTTTTTAGCGGCAATTGGTTTTGAGTAAACAAACACACTGCCAAAATGTATCATTAGGGCAAAAGATCCAAGAGTGATCACAATTATTTTTACCGAATCTCTAATAATCAAAATTAGCTAAAAAAACCGCAAACGTGTCATAAAAAACAATCTTGGGAGGGTTTCTATTTTTTTAATACTTTTAGCCAAAATATTTTATAATGAAAAGAACAACTTTATTATTAACACTCCTTTTAGGCATTTCCTTCTCGGCAATAATTTCACAAAACCAATTGTTAACCATTCAGGATGCGATCTGGAAAGGCCGTACATCTCTTGCGCCAAAAAGATTACAAGCTTTGGGTTTTATTCCAGATTCAAAAAAAATAGCCTACATCGAGAAGAACGAACTCATTATTTTAAGTGCTGAAACCGGCAAAACTATCACCACACTTTCAATCGCTTCACTTAATAAAGGTTTAAAAACTGCTTCTATTGATACCGTTACCGCATTTGAAGGTCTTAAATGGGTAAACGAAAATCAATTTTATTTCACAAATAAAAAAGGGGAATGGTTATACTCATTAGATAAAAACACAGCAGTGAAATCTGAGAGAAAACAAAGCGATCTATCATTAGACAATTTGGAAATTTATAAAGAGGGTGAAGTATTTGCCTACGTGAATTTGAACAATGTGTTTGTTTCGGTAAATGATAAAGTAAATCAAGTTACTACCGATGGATCGTATACCCTTGTTAATGGAAAAACAGTGCATCAAAGTGAGTTTGGAATAACCAAAGGACTATTTTGGAGCCCTAATGGTAACGCCTTAGCCTATTACAAAATGGATCAGGCGGATGTTGATGATTATCCAATAATTGATTGGACCACCTACCCTGCTACAAATAAAAATATTAAATACCCAATGGCCGGCAAAAAAAGTCATTACGTTACGGTATTAGTTTATAATTTAAAAAATAATACCTCAACAAAAATAAAAACAGAAGGTCCTAAAGAACAATACTTAACCAACATCGCATTTAGTCCTGATGAAAAATATATTTACATGGCTGTTTTAAATCGCGAACAAAACCATTTTAAATTAAACGAATACGATGCTGCAACGGGAGATTTTGTGAGAACATTATTTGAAGAAAAAGATGAAAAATATGCTGAGCCTTTAAATCCAATGTTATTTGTAAAAAACAATCCTTCGCAATTTATCTGGCAAAGCCGCAAGGATGGGTATAATCATTTGTATTTATATAACATTAACGGCACATTGATCAAACAACTAACAAAAGGAAATTGGGAAGTTAAAGACGAGAATGGCTTTGATGAAAAAGGAGAGAATTTGTTTTTTCATGCGGCAGAACAAAGCCCAATTAACCAAGATCTTTATTCTGTAAATTTAAAAAGCGGAAAAACAAAACGACTAACACAAGGTAACGGTTACCACACTGCAGTATTGAGTAAAAAAGGAGATTTTTTTATAGATAATTTCTCGTCTTGTTACGTACCACGTGAATACAGGGTTGTAAATGCTTCGTCAGGAAAATCGAAGACCATTTTTATTGCAGAAAATCCAATTAAAGATTACCAACTAGGGAAATGGAATTTATTTACCATTAAAAATGTGGAAGGCACAGACTTGCATTCCCGCATGTTTAAACCTGTAAATTTTGACAGTACAAAAAAATATCCGGTAATTGTTTATTTATATAACGGACCGCATTCGCAAATGGTAACTAACACCTGGATGGCCGGTGGCGAATTGTGGTACCAATACATGGCACAAAAAGGATTTATTGTATTTACTTTAGATGGAAGAGGAACCAATTACAGAGGCAAAGCGTTTGAGCAAGCGATACACCGAAATGTTGGCACAAAAGAAATGGAAGATCAGATAAGCGGAGTTAATTATTTAAAATCTTTGCCGTATGTTGATGCAACACGTTTAGGTGTGCACGGTTGGAGCTACGGAGGATTTATGACAACCTCTTTAATGAGCCGTTACCCAGGTGTATTTAAAGTTGGCGCAGCGGGTGGCCCGGTAATTGACTGGAGTTATTATGAGATCATGTATGGCGAACGTTATAATGATTCTCCTCAAGAAAATAAAGATGGGTATGATAAAAATAATTTATTAAACCATGTGGCAAATTTAAAAGGCAAATTATTAATGATCCATGGTGCGCAAGATAATGTAGTTGTTTGGCAACATAGTATTCTATATCAAAAAAAGGCAGTAGATAAAGGCGTGCAATTAGATTATTATGTTTATCCGGGGCATGAACATAATGTGTTAGGAAAAGACAGAGCGCATTTAATGGAAAAAATTTGTAATTATTTTATAGATAATTTATAAAAACATCAGCCGTAGTTTTTTTAAGTTTTAGAAATTAATACTAAACAAAAAGCCCTTTAACTTTCAGAATTAAACGATAGTTAAAGGGCTTTATTTTTTTCTATTGTGACTTTCTACTTCGCCATCAACGCTTCGATCTCATCGGTTTCAATTGGAATGTTTTTCATCAGGTCTAATTGACCGGTTGTTGTGATCATTAAATTATTTTCGATACGAATACCTAAACCTTCTTCTGGAATATAAATACCCGGCTCTACGGTAAACACCATGCCTGCTTGCATTGGCTCGTTAAAGAATCCAACATCGTGTACATCTAATCCCATAAAATGAGAAGTGCCATGCATAAAATATTTTTTATAAGCAGGCCAAGCCGGATTTTGTTTTTTTACATCTTCGGTTTTTATTAACCCTAATTGTAATAATTCTTCGGTCATCATATTACCAACGGCAACATTATATTTTTCAAATGTTTGTCCGGGTAATAACAATTTAGCTGCAGCACGATGCACTCTTAATACAGCATTATACACATCTTTTTGACGCTTAGTAAATTTTCCGTTTACCGGCACACAACGTGTAATGTCGCTCGCATAGTTAGCATATTCTGCAGCAACATCTAATAAGATCACATCACCGTCTTTACACTGTTGATTGTTCTCTACATAATGTAACACGCAAGCATTTTTTCCACTTGCTACAATTGGTCCGTATGCAAAGCCTTGTGAGCGGTTACGAATAAATTCGTGAATTAGTTCTGCTTCAATTTCATGTTCCCAAACACCGGGTTTAAT
>JBEIEI010000229.1:0-3476 GCA_040382975.1 Flavobacteriales bacterium | reverse complement strand
TGCCTTATTCGATCAACAATTTTTGGCTGTAAACCATACTATTATCATTCTCGATCTTTATAAAATAAGTGCCTTTTGCAAACTCACTAATATCTACAACGGTTGTTTTAGCGCTAATATTTCCATTCATTATAGTTTTTCCTTCAATATCAAAAATAGTATAAGCATGTCTGATTTTTAGATCTCCTTTAAATTCAATGGTGCATTTTTGTTTTGCAGGATTTGGGTACACCTTTACATCAACCTTGTTGTTTATATTTTTCACCAACCCAACAGTACTTGTATCGGTTGAATTGCCAAAAGTATATTCACCTAATTTTAAAGTATCTAGCTCAATATAACCCTTACGTGTACCTGAAATAATTTTACTCATATATTTAACAGCTTTCCAATCATCTGCAGCATTGGCACGATAAAAAACACGAATACTATCGCCATTAACAATGGTTAAAAGTGTATCCATGTAAGAATAAGTGCCACCAATAGTTTTATTACCATCATAATAAAAACCTACTTTCGCTCTAAAACCGGGAGATAAAATTCCTTCAATTTTCCAAAAATGTTGATTTGATAATTTATGATTTGCAGGATTATTTTTAAAACCATCGGGCTTTACATAATTGTGAACCACACGAACTAAACTAGAATCTAATCCTTTATTTTTAATAGACATATATACCTTTCCTAAATTCCAGGTTACATTTGTAACAGTTTTTAAGGTCTTAATTTCTGTCGAAGTTGCATCGTTGATCTTACTATCATAATTTAATGCCTGATAAACCGGAATATATGGAATGTTAACAGTAAAAGTTCCTATTGCCCCGCTCATGGTAACCGTTTTAGTAACAGCCGACCAATCATTTTTAAAAAAACTCACTTCTAAGGGTACATTATTATGAAGGAGAGTTGTACCAAACGTTTTTTGTTTTAAAGAAATAATTGCATCATAACTTGTTGGATTTACCTGAACATATTTAATTGAATCGATTGCAAAATGAGACCAACCTCCGGTAAAAACCCAATTATTAAAAAAATCGTTTAAATTTTGGCCGCTACTGGCTTGAAGTAAATTTTTAAACTCTACACTATTCATGCTTTTAAACGCTTTTTGTTGCATAACATATTGTGATCCATTAAAAAAAGCAGCATCTCCCATATAACTTCTTAATGTATGTGCCACATCGGCCCCCTTTTTATATACATGGTCGCCGTAAGTTAGGCTATGCGGAATGCCACTTATAGCTCTAAATCCACCTTCTTTTTTATGTAAAAATTGTAATAATTTATCGTGTTCGGTTTTTACCGCGTTTAAATATCTTGCTTTACCATATTTCCATTCTAAAAACATATAAGAGCTAAAAGTTGCCATGCCTTCATTTATCCACATGTCTTCCTGCGTTTCGCAAGTAACCAAATCTCCCCACCAATGGTGAGACAATTCGTGTGCCATTAATTCTGATTCGTATGCAATATTTACTAATGCTCTTGGGTAAGATATGTTTGTTGCGTGCTCCATAGCACCGCTATTAAAAGGAACTAATGCGTATCCAAAACGATTCCAAACATATGGTCCGAAGTAATTTTCAAAACCGTTTATGCAATTTTTTAAATTAACAAAACCATTTTTCATTGCTGTAGTATCGCTTGCCGCGCCAACTAAAGTAATAGGTTTAATGCCGCTTAATGTGTTAACTGTCCAATTTACTTGACGGTATTTTGCAACAGAAACATTGGCCAGATATGTTGGAATTTCATCGTTTAAAACCCATTTTCGTGTACGTTTATTTAATACAGATACATCAGAAATTAATTGCCCGTTACAATATGCTGCACGAAGCGTATCGGAGGTAATATTAAATTCGTATTTACTTCTTTCTACAAAATTATCAAAGCATGGAAACCAAACACGGCCATAATTATGCGGTTTGGCTCCAAACCCTACGCCTAAATTATAAGCATACTGGTTGCCGCCATTGTTGTCGAAATAAAAACCGCCCCAGCCACTAGGATCGCCCTGTGGCAGACCGTGATAATAAACTGTAAAAATGGAAGTATCAATGGTATTTTTTGGCGCAATAAAATTTACTTTTAAAACAGTATCGTTATAGGTATAGGTTAGTAAAGTAGAATTTTCTTTAACCGAATCGATGGTTAATTTTAAAAGGTCAAAACGTATAAAGGTTCTGTTATTTTGCTTTGGAGCAAATCTAATTTGAGTGTTCCCAATAATTTGTTTGTTAAGCGTATTACCAATTTCTAAGTTGATGGTATATTTTAAGATATCAAAGGTATCGCTTCTAAGATTTTCAGGGCTATAATATATGGGCGCAGAGGATTGAAGATTTTTACTATGCTGACAACCAACATTTAGGTTTTGAGCAAAACCATTTACACTTACAAATAGTAAAAAAACGTACGCAGCTTTTAAATAAATTCTCATAACCTAAATTTATGAAAAAAATCTTTATAATGATCGGTAAAAATTTCTCAGAAATTAAGGTTAAAAGACCTGATTAAATCACATGTAAATTCCCTTTAATAGATAATTAGTTACGTAATCATTAACGCCGTCTTCAAGGCTTGTGAATTTTTTTGAATAGCCGGCACTGATCAATTTGTTCATATTAGCCTCAGTAAAATATTGGTACTTATCTCTAATATCAATAGGCGTTTCAATAAACTCAATGTTAGGTTCAATATTTAAAGCTTTAAACGTAGCGTTGGCCAAATCTAAAAATGTGCGTGCTTGGCCGCTACCTAAATTATAAATGCCACTTTTAATTTTAGTAGAAAATAAAAACCAAATAACATTAACCACATCCTTTACATAAATAAAATCGCGCAATTGTCCGCCATCAGTATAATTAGGATTATGTGAGCTGAACAACTTAACCTTTGCGTTAGTATTAATTTGATGAAACGAATGAAAGATCACTGAAGCCATTCTGCCTTTGTGATATTCGTTTGGTCCATACACATTAAAGAATTTTAATCCTTGCCAGTGAGGCGGACATTGCGGTTGCTGAAGTGCCCAAATATCAAAATCATTTTTACTTTCGCCGTACAAATTTAAAGGTTTTAATAGCGGTATTTTAGTTTCATCATCGTCATAACCGTTTTCTCCCAAACCATATGTTGCTGCAGAGGAAGCATAGATCAATGAAATATTATTTTTAGCGCAAATATTCCAAATAGCCTTAGTGTAGTTTAAATTTAGTTCGTTTAATATATTAATATCCTTTTCTGTAGTATCAGTTCTTGCACCTATATGAATAACATCGGTTACAATATTGTAATTCTTATCAAACCATTCAATAAAATGTTTACGCTCGATCTTTTGATAAAATGTTTTTAGAGTATAATTTGCTTGCTTGTTTGCAATAGAAAAATCATCTACAAGTATTAAATTGGTAACACCCTCCGAATTAAATTTTGAAATAAGGCAACTGCCTATAAATCCTGCTGAACCGGTAATA
>JBEIEI010000228.1:0-3485 GCA_040382975.1 Flavobacteriales bacterium | reverse complement strand
GAAGTTTTACAAAGTATAGACAGATTAGTGTAATATGCAGGCTGGTGCGATAAATATTCTGCTTTATTTAGTTCAGTAAATCCGGTTGCCTCATCACACTTTAATTTTTCGGTGCCTGAACCAACCGGTGTTGTTTCTGTTATTGCTCCCGAAAATTCCGGCTTGTTAGGTTTGGTAAGTGTTGTTGCACCAATTATTTGTGGCGGCAATACCTGCGTTGTTTTAGCATCAAACAGTTTGCCATTAAGCGCAGTTACCTTTGCCGAAGTGCTTGCCACGTCTGATCTTCCGGGAGGAGTGGTAAATATAATAACAGGCACTTCAAAAGAATTACACAGTCATTTTTCTTCGCACATGGATGTAAATGCAATCGTAAATTGCAGAGATAATAAAGACGAGACAAAAGTTATTGCAGAAAATTCATCACTTAATGTAAAGCGATCGTATAATTGGAATAAAGATTGGACTAAGGAGGAATCTCAAGACCCATATTTAATTCTAGATCTACAGGAGATTAAAACTACCTGGCATCCTATTGAAAACATTGGTATTGGCGGGGCAAAATATTAATTTTCCTTTAGCTGTAACTTATTAATGGCCTAAACGTCTTACACCTAAAATAGTTATATGAAAAAAATAGGTGTTCTTGTTTTAAGTGTTTGGGCTACTTCTTTATTTTCTCAAAAAAACTGTCAAGGTATTTTATTAGATAGTACCACAGCGCAACCCATTGAATTTGCCAATATTGGAATTGTTGGCAAAGGTTTTGGAACGGTTACCAACGAAAAAGGGGAGTTTAATTTTACTGTACCCGACAGCTTAGCCAACACACCTGTTAAGATCTCAATGATAGGATACCATTCAAAGACATTATCATTATCAAAATTTAATGGCGTTGAAAAAATAAAACTATCTCAAGCAGCAACTAATTTAAATGAAGTTGCTGTATCTGTAAAAAAGACCAAGGTAAAAATTTTAGGAAACGATACTAAAACATCAACTATGACCGCGGGCTTTACTAAAAACACTTTGGGAGCAGAATTGGCAATTAAATTAAACATCAAACATCCTAAAACACATTTCCGTAAATTTTATTTGAACATCGCTAATAACTCTATTGAAAAGCCAATTTTTAGATTTAATGTTTATAGTAAAGATGAGAATGGTTTGCCAAAGGACAATATACTTACTCAAAGCATTATTATTGAGTTTAAAGAAACAAAGGGCTTAATAGAATTAGACTTAACGCCTTATAATTTGTATGTTGATGATGATGTGTTTATTTCTGTAGAATGGATCAAAGACCTTGGGGATGTAAAAGGCTTGTTTTTTTCTACTAAGATGGTTGGCAATGCAACCTATTTCCGCCAAGCTAGTCAGGATAAATGGTCAAAAATTCCTATTGGTGTTGGCTTACACGCTGAGGTAGCGTATTAGTTTTTTAGATAGAGCCTTTACTTGATTTTCTTACCTTTTTATTTTTCACTAAACCCGGACAGCCGTCGCATTTGTTTTTTTTCAAAAAGCAACTGTCCATTGTACAAGCCACAATGGCTAAAATCGAAAAAATGATGAGGGATCGTTTAAACATAATATATACTTACAAATATAAGTGAATATTTTCGTATTTTTAGACTTCCAAGATGAATCTGTTTTTTCACATAGGACGCTATTTTATGCTATTGTATAGGGTTTTTAGTAAACCTCAAAAATTTAGTGTTTATATCCGTCAAATTATTTTCGAGATAAATACTATTGGCATTTCATCTTTACCTATCATTGCCATTATTTCTGTTTTTATGGGTGGGATTATTACCATTCAAGCAGCTTTTGGTTTTAATAGTCCATGGATACCATTATATGCAATTGGTTTTACAACACGGGAAAGTATCATGCTTGAATTTAGTCCAACCATTGTATGTTTAATTTTAGCAGGAAAAGTTGGCTCTAATATTGCTTCCGAAATTGGCGCCATGCGTATTACTGAGCAAATTGACGCATTAGAAATTATGGGAATTAATTCTGCCGGATATTTAATTTTTCCTAAAATAGCAGCCTCTGTTTTTATTTTTCCTTTTCTAATTGCATTAAGTATGTTCTTGGGTATTTTAGGTGGATACGTTATGGGAGTTGCTGCAGGAGCCTGCTCAGAGTATGAATATATTTTTGGAATACAAGCTTTTTTTGAACCTTGGAAATTATATTATTCATTTACAAAAGTAATTGTGTTTGCTTTTATCATCACATCAGTTTCTGCTTTCTTTGGTTACAATACAAGCGGTGGTGCTTTAGAGGTTGGTAAAAGCAGTACAAACGCAGTTGTTTACAGCAGCATTTTAATTTTATTATTCAGTTTAATTTTAACTAATCTGTTCCTTAACCGTTGATTGAAATTAAAAATATAAATAAAACTTTTGGCGACAGACAAGTTGTAAAAGATGTATCGTTTACATTTCAAGAAGGAAAAACAAATTTAATTATTGGCGAGAGTGGTTGTGGTAAAACAACTATTGTAAAACTAATGGTTGGCTTGCATGAGCTTGATAGCGGAGAAATACTTTACGACGGACAAAATTTTCCTAAATTAAACCATATTGAAAAACAAGATGTAAGAAAAAAAATCGGCATGTTGTTTCAGGGTGGGGCGTTGTTCGATTCGCAAACGTTGGAGGAAAATGTTGGCTTTCCTTTAGATATGTTTACCGATTTAAGTAAAGAAGAAAAATTGGAGCGTGTAAATTTTTGTTTAGAAAGAGTTCAGTTGGTTGGAAAAAATAAATTATATCCTGCTGAGTTAAGTGGTGGTATGAAAAAAAGAGCAGCTTTAGCAAGGGCCATTGCAAACAACCCAAAGTATTTATTTTGTGATGAACCCAACTCTGGTTTAGATCCAAAAACCTCCATCGTTATTGATAATTTAATTAAAGATATTACCGAAGAGTTTAATATCACCACTGTAATTATTACTCATGACATGAATAGTGTGATGGAAATTGGTGAGAATATTATGTTCATACATAAAGGTGAAAATTATTGGACTGGCGATAAAACTCAGATCTTAAAAACAACCAATAAAGAATTATTTGATTTTGTTTTTGCTAGCGAATTTATGAAACAGGTTCTTAGCGCAGCCAATAAATAATTTTATCACCTACACCTCTTCCTGAATCTCTAACCAACGTGTAGACTTTTCATCCAACTCTTGAGCAATAGATTTTAGTTCTTCACTTATTTTCTGAATTTCGTTATACTCTGTAATACCTGCAGCCAGCTTAGTTTCTAGCTCTAATTTTTTTTCTTCTAACTTTGGCAAAGCAGCTTCAATTAATTCTAACTCGCGTTGTGTTTTGTAGGATAATTTTTTTGCAGGCGTTTCTGTAACTGTTTTTTCAACAGCTTTTTTTTCAATTACAGGCTCTTCAATTTTAAGTACCGGAAACTCTTCACCTTTTTGATTCGCCTTCCATTCTCTGTATTCTGTGTAG
>JBEIEI010000227.1:0-3519 GCA_040382975.1 Flavobacteriales bacterium | reverse complement strand
TAAAAATAGAATTAGGCAGTCATACAGACAGCAAAGGTTCTGATGATTATAACTGGAAGTTAAGTGAAAGCAGATCAAAATCAGTGGTTGATTATTTAATCGGTAAAGGGATTTCTACCGCGCGCTTAGTTGCAAAGGGCTATGGTGAAACCAAACCAATTGATACAAACGATACTGACGACGGAAGACAAAACAACCGTAGAACAGAGTTTAAGATCTTAGAGCAATAACCTTTAGCAATTGTTACGTCGAATAGAAAATTCTGTCTCTTAGAATTTTCATCTCGAGACGCTTGAGTATTTTACTTCTCGATACGATTTTTTTCAAAAATCTACTCTAAGTGACACTACTTTAAATAAAAATGTTTTAAAGTGCTAAATGCTTTGACTTTACGGATTCTCCATAAAAAAGAGTGGCGGCTTTGTCAAACGTTTCCGGAAGATCAGTCGTGTAAAAACTAACGGTTCCCGACTTACTACATTGGGACTCTATTTCAGGGTGACGTTGTAAATACTCATGTAAACCTTTTGCTACAATTGGTCCCTGAGAAAGCAGCTCAACATTTGTAGGTAAATACTTTTTTATTTTATCAATAATTAAGGGGTAATGTGTGCAGCCTAAAATAATTGCATCAATATGTGGTTGTTGTTGCATTAAATTGGTAACATGCTTTTTTATAAAAAAATCTGCGCCTTCGTTTTGATATTCGTTATTCTCTATTAGCGGAACCCACATTGGGCAAGCTTCCTGATATACTTTTAGTTCAGGGAAAAACTTTTCTATCTCAACTAAATACGAACCGGAACTAACGGTTCCCGCTGTGCCTAAAACACCCACGTTACCCGATCTCGTATAATTACCTATAATTTCTGTTGTAGGTCTTATTACGCCCAACACACGCTTGTTTGGCGCTATTTTTGGAAGGTCTTTTTGCTGAATGGTGCGTAATGCTTTTGCTGATGCTGTGTTACACGCTAATATTACCAACTCACAGCCCATATCAAACAAATGCTTAACACACTCTAGCGTGTATTCATATACCGTTTCAAAACTCCTTGATCCATATGGGGCGCGTGCGTTATCGCCTAAATACAAATAATCGTACTGCGGCATTTCTTTCACAATTTCTTTTAAAACCGTTAAGCCTCCAAAGCCACTGTCAAAAACGCCTATTGGTTTATATGTATTTTGCTTATTCACAATTTAGAACCACAAATCTAAGCAAAGAATAAACTCCTTGCGTTGATTTAAAACTTTATTTCCTTGCTTAAAAATTAAATTATCCGATTCAAGAATACGCCATTCGGCACTTAATGCAGCGTTTTTTTGTGGTTTATATTCCACACCAACTGTTGTTCCATTTATATATTTCCCAATATTTACAGTTGTTGAAAGAATTTGGTCGGGATCAGAAAAATTTTCTGCTCTGCCGTAAAGAGCGATGTTTTTATGAAACTGATATTTTGCAACAATAAGTCCGCTATACATTGTTGCCGTTTTGGTAGAATCTGCTTTTTGCGAATTTCTTTGTGTACCATAATTAGCTTCTATGCCAACTGTAATCTTATTTTTAGTGATAGTAAAATAAAAATCGTTATAAAATCTCTGGCGCGAGATTTTTTCGCTTGTTGGCGATTCATCTGACGTTAAAAAATTATACGTCAAAGAAATGTTGTCATTTAAATTATAAACTGTTGAGAAATTAAATATCTTGTTTTTGTTTTGATCGGAATAATCGCTGTAGCCATTAAAAACATTGGCCTGCAGACTTAGTTTACTGGTTGCATAGAACGTTAACTTGGCGCCACTAAAATAGTATGGTTCGTGATAGTTTACAATTGACATGCTTGAGGTGATGTTTTCTCGAGATTGAAAACTTTCGATTCCAACATGTGTTTTAAAAAACCCTGCGTCGAACCATAATTTTTTGTGGATCCTAAATCCTGCATTTGCTTCTTGTATGATCTTAAAATTAGCCGGCCATGTGCTTTCGGCTACATCCCCATAATGCAAACCAATGTTGCTGCGCAAAAATTTACTTTTATAATCTAAAGTTATCAAAGCCATGTTTAAAGCGAATTGATTATTGCGAGGAGCCAAAGTAGGAAATTGAACCAACCCGTTTGTCTCGGTTTCATCATCGTAAATTGCGTAATAGGTTGAAACATATCCTCCTATTTTTAACTCCGGGTGCGCCAAACTATCTATCTCACGGGTTATTTTAGCCCCGTTAAAAATCAGGTTGCTGTCTGTATTAATGGCTATTTTTGGCAAAAAAACACTCTTTTTTGCAGAAGAATCAATGTTTTGAGCCAAAAAACAACCATTTACGAATAATAGGGCTAAAAATGATAAAGTACTTTTCATTAATAAAGCTAAGTCTTAAGCAAATAAACACAATAAATCATTTATTTTTACGTTCTATTAACTGATTTGTTAAAAAGAGCATTTTCATATCTTTTGTGTCTGTTAGTATTAGGCAGTGTTGCCCAAACTAAAAAACGTAATTTTCGTCAGCGCGAGATCGGGATTTTTGGTGGCGCATCTTATTACCTTGGCGACCTTAATCCGCGTGGACATTTTTTGTTTTCGAGGCCGGCAGTTGGGGCTTTTTTCAGATACACAACACATTATCGTTACGCCTTTAGGTTTGGTTTTAATTATGGGTCTATAGCCGGCAATGATGCTAAGAGTAATGAGCCTGATCAACTTGAAAGGAATTTAAAATTTACTTCAAAGATCTATGACCTGCATGCAATTGCAGAATTTAATTTTGTTGATTATAGAATTGGGAACGACAAGCATCGCTTTACGATGTTTATTTTTGCAGGTCTTGGCGGATTTTATTTTAATCCGAAAAGCAGTGGCGCTGACGGTTCTGTGTCTTCAAGTGCCATACACGGAGGCGTTCCAATAAAAAACTATTCAAAGTTTCAAATTAATATGCCATACGGAATAGGATTTAAATGGCATCTAACCAGCATTTTTGGTTTAGGTGTAGAATGGAGTCCGAGAAAATTATTTACGGATAATTTAGATGAAGTAAGCGGAGAATATAATGATGGGCTCATGCGCGGCAACCCTCGCACAAAGGATTGGTATTTCTTTTACGGCGCAACCTTAACAATGAGATTGCCCGGCGCTCATAAGCCTTGCTTTCAGAAACAATAACCTTATTAATTTAAAAACAAAAAACCCGCTCTAGTAAAAACTAAAGCGGTTTTTTTATAATTAATTCTATTACTTATTTTGGAAAAAACTTGATCCTAAATATTCTCTATTCATGCGAGCAATATTTTCTAATGAAATACTTTTTGGACACTCTGCTTCGCAAGCACCTGTGTTAGTGCAATTACCAAAACCTTCCTCGTCCATTTGCTTAACCATGTTTAATACACGGTCTTGCTTTTCAATTTTACCTTGAGGTAATAAAGACAACTGTGATACCTTGGCGCTTACAAATAACATAGCGCTTGAGTTTTTACAAGCTGCAACACAAGCGCCGCAACCAATACAAGC
>JBEIEI010000226.1:0-3547 GCA_040382975.1 Flavobacteriales bacterium | reverse complement strand
TAATAAAAACTCTAAACCATTTAATTTTATTTCGTAAAGTGTTTGCAATAACATACCTAATTTACCTTCAGGAAAACCTTTACGGTTAAACCACTCCAAATAAGAAACGGGCAATTTGTAAAGTATTATGCCTTTGTATCTGCCATAAGGCATTGGCATTTTAATTAGCTCTAATAATAATTGGGGTTTTGCTTGGTCTAACATTTAATCAATAATTTTTTCGAGATCGCGCAAATAATCATTTTGAAGATCAGGATGCAAGGTAGAAATTAAGGTATTTATTTTTTTTAATTGTTGCTCCATTAAGTTTACAAGCATCTGACTTTTATGATAAGGGATTCCGGAAAATTTTAATTTGGTGCAAAAATAAATATACATCTCTGCCGAAAGCCCTTTATCATCAATATACTTGGTGTACTTGGTTATAATCCGCAATAGTTTTCGCAAACTTTTTTTTACGTAATATAAATTAGATTGCAATTTCAGGATCTCAAAATGTTGATCTATTTCTTCTTTTACACCTTTGATAAATTCCGTTTTATCATGAGCCTCAAACAACAAATAGCCTAAATATTCTTTATTATCCTTTTTATACTTGGCAAGCGAAATACAAAGATCCAATAATTCTTTTGGAGGAAGATGTTCGAGTTCTTTTTTTATGTCGCTTAAAGCAGATGCTTTCATTCTTTTATAAATATACTTTCAAAAAGGCAATAAAAAACCCTTCCCGTTTTATATTAAGGAAGGGTTTCATTTAAAATTTATTTTTTTACTTCATGTGTTTTTGTTTCACATCGCTAAAGGATGGAAAATTATTATGATGCCAGTTGGCTATAACTGTTCCGTCTTTGATCAACATTAATCCCGGATTACTTCTCACCATGGTTTTTAAAACAATACCATCAACAGTAGCAAAATCATATAACGCATTATGCTTATGTTTAAATTCATCCACATCGTTTGGTCCACTGGCTGTAAAGGCCATGAATTTAAATTTCTCTTGTGTTGCCAGTTTGTAAAAATCGCTGATCTTAGCAATTAACGTTAGATCATCCTCTGTTTTTTTAAGATCATAAACAATTAACCAAAAACTATAATTCTTATCATTCAAAACAGAATCTGTAATTGGCACACCATCTAAATTATTTACCGTAAAATCGGTTATTTTTGGTGCATTAACAGCATCTTTGATCACAATATTATCAGTTGCAACCCATTTCCAGGTTAAAGTATCTTCCCAAGGATAATTCTTTAAATTAAAGTGTTCTTTTTTTCCTGTTTTTAAATTCTCATAAATAAAACCTGTTTCGTATTCGGCGGGTTTATAGTCTGGTGATAATTTCATATTCTCTTTAATGCTTGATCCCGGCTTATATGCTCTAAAGTCTAAAGGCGGCAAATTTCTGTAGGCATAAACAGGAAAACCAATTGAGAAAACAATACCCATTAAAAACAAAGTGCTAATGATCATTGGGGCAAATAATTCATTAATATTAGCTTTTCCGGCAAATAAAATTGTAATTAAGATCATGAGCGCAATATCTTTCCAGAAACTTTCCCATGGTTTCAACTGAAGGAAATCTCCAAAGCAACCACAATGAGTAACTTTATTAAAGCAGGCTGAATAGAAAGTTAAGAAGGTGAAAAATGCGATCTGAGCGAATAACAACCATAGGGTCAATCTTGTTTTATAACCTATTAACAGCATAACACCTAAAATAATTTCACTGGCACAAATAATAATGGCTAAAGGCAAAGCAATGTGAGCAAACCACTCAAAAAATGCAAGTCCGGTATCGTTCTTAAAAACTTCAAAATATTCCTGCAGTTTATAAGAAAATCCTAAAGGATCGTTAGCTTTAATAAAACCTGAGAAAATGAACAAACCGCCAACCAAAAATCTGGCAATGTGCGTTATCATTGGTATTTTGGCAATATAACCGGCACCGTTAATAAGAATTAATTGTATAGCCAATAAAATACTTAAGGTGGTTTTACTAAAACAAGGCGGACAAATAAAATAAATTATAGCTGCTAATCCGGCCGACCAGATAAAACGGAATACGTTAGAGGATAAGAATTTTTTCATGTTTTAAAATTGTAATTTTTAAAGGTATTAAGTAAAATGTTCTACTAAAACTAAATTAAATATTTTTAACACTGCGAGCTTAAAAATTAAACCGATAATTTTATCAAAGAAAAAACAGCGTAATTGATCATATCCATGTAATTGGCATCAACTCCTTCGCTTATAATGGTTTTTCCTTTATTATCTTCAATTTGCTTCACTCTAAATACTTTCATTAAAATAAGATCTGTTAAAGAACTAAGTCGCATATCTCTCCACGCTTCACCGTAATCATGGTTCTTGTCTTCCATTAATTGCTTGGTTTGATCAGCATACTTCACATACAAATGCGCCACTTCATCATAGGGTAAGTCTACTCTTGTATCATCCGCTAATTCCAACTGAATTAAAGCAATGATACAATAATTAATGATACCAATATATTCTCCCTTAATATCGTCTACTATCTTTTGCGTTCCTTTTTCTTCGATACTTTTTACCCTTTGTGCCTTAATAAAAATTTGGTCTGTTAGCGAAGTTGGTCGTAAATTGCGCCATGCTGTACCATAGTCCTTCATTTTCTTTAAAAAGATATCTTTGCATTGAGAAATTGCTGCGTCGTATTGTTGAGATGTAGTTTGCATATAAAAAATGATGACTAAAAATAGCGAAATTAACCCAATTGAGTATACCTGTAATGGTAAAACATTAACATTTATTAAACCATTAGTAATGGCTATTGTTAATATTACCCCTGATAGTTTTTATGACGGTGGTAAATACAGCAATATAAAGGATGTTTTAAGCGATATAAGCGAAAAAATTGAACAAGGAGCCGATATTATTGATATTGGCGCAGCCTCATCACGACCAAACGCCAAGATAATTAACGAAAATGAGGAATGGGAACGGTTAGAAGTATATTTGCCTGAAATTAGAAAAACATTCCCAAATACTTTTATTAGCATTGATACTTTTAATTCGGGAGTGGCAAAAAAAAGCGCCGGCCTCGGAGCCGATATTATAAATGATATTAGTGGCGGAAACCTTGACCTTAAAATGTTTGAAACAATTGCTGCTTTAAACTTACCCTATATTTTAATGCACATGCAAGGCACGCCGCAAACCATGCAGCAAAACCCAACCTATTCAAATGTAGTTTTAGAAATAAAAAACGAACTTGATGAAAATATCAAAAAACTAAACAGCTTAAATTTTAAAAAAATAATTGTTGACGTAGGTTTTGGTTTTGGAAAAGCTCAAGAGCATAACTACAAACTATTAAAAAGCTTGAACGAATTTGATCAATACCCTATTCTGGCAGGTTTATCAAGAAAAAGCATGATCAATGCCGTAATTGGAACCAGTCCGGTAACCTCCTTAAACGGAACAACCGTACTAAATACTATTGCCTTACTAAACGGCGCTTCTATTTTAAGGGTACACGATGTATTAGAAGCAAAACAGGCTATTGAGCTG
>JBEIEI010000225.1:0-3652 GCA_040382975.1 Flavobacteriales bacterium | reverse complement strand
GAAAAATTAAAGTCAAGCGCCTATGGAGATGTCTTTGAGGCCTTTATTGGCGCAGTTTACCTTGATCTTGGTTACGAGAAAACAAAAAAATTCATTTCATCAAAGATCATAAAATTTCATATTGATATAAACGAGTTGGTTAATACAGACAGTGATTATAAAAGCCAACTCCAAATTCATTGTCAAAAAAATAAACTTATTTTAGAGTATAGATTGTTAAGCGAAGAAAAACAAGGCGCAAATAAATTATATATCATTCAAGTTATAATTAACGATAAACCTTACATAACATTTGAAAATTTCAGCAAGCGTGTTGCCGAGCAAAAGGCGGCACAATTAACCTTAGAAGAGTTGCAAAAAGAAATTGGCTAAATACGTATTAAATACCAGCGAAGAGGATTTTGATTTTGTACTGATCGGACTTGTATGCCTTGAAAATCAATACCACGTTACCAGTGCAGTAAACGAGGCGCTGAAAATAAATTTATTACTCAGCGATTATTTACCATTTAATTTAAAAGACGGAAAAGTGTTTAATTTTTCATTGTATCACTTTTTGGATGACGCTCTGGGAATCGAATACTACCTCATTCCAAACATGAGTAATTTTGAAGAACCTAATTTAAATGACGTAAAAACCGATGATCTGTTTGGAAGCGTAGATGTGGACGAAAGCGTGAAGCTGATAAAGGAACTACCAAAAACAGATTACTTTATTTTATTAAAAGGAGAAGACCTTCATAATTACCAATTTAAGATCATTGATAAATTAAAAACAATACCCGAAATAATACAGGTTCAAACAATTGAAGCAAACGAGTTAGCCAGTAAACGAAATCTGATCTTTTAGTTATAAACCTCAAAACTTTATTAGGGTTCAAATTTCTAACTATCTTTACACTATGGATGATTTAAGAAGCCACATCGTTAAATTGCGCGAAGATTTTACCAAAGGAACTCTAAGCGAAACAGACGTCAACAAAAAACCCGAACTTCAATTTGAGTTATGGCTGCAACAAGCCGTTGATTCAAAAATAGAGGAATTTCAGGCCTGTAATTTGAGTACGGTTTCGCTACAAGGCAAACCGTCTTCTCGCATTGTGTATCTGCGCGAATTTCAAAACAATGATTTTTTCTTTTACACCAATTATAATTCTTTAAAAGCGCAGCATTTGGCCAATAACCCCAACGCTTGCCTTACTTTTTTTTGGCCGCAGCTAGAAAGACAAATTCGCATTGAAGGTGTTGTTGAAAAAAGTACAGGTGCCATGGCAGATGCTTATTACAACAACCGCCCTTACGAATCAAAAATTGGAACTTGGGCCAGCGCTCAAAGCAAACAATTAAACTCACGCGACGAGTTAGAAAATAAAGTTGAAGAATTAAAAAAACAATTTACCCCCGAAACCATTAAGCGCCCTGATTTTTGGGGAGGCTATGTATTAAAGGCAAATTATTACGAGTTTTGGCAAGGCCGTAAAAGCCGCCTGCACGATAGAATTTGCTATGAATTAATTAATAACGAATGGAAAACTAAACGAATTGCACCGTAAATTATGACAAAAGAAGATAAAATAAAAAACTTTGATTCAAACGGTATTGGCCAATTAAACGACGGCCTTTTTGGCTTGCCGTTTACTTTAGAGGAATGCGAAACGGTTTTAATCCCAGTGCCTTGGGAAGTTACCGTAAGTTACGGAGGCGGCACCGCTGATGGCCCGCAAGCAATATCTGACGCCAGCTATCAGGTTGATCTTTACGATCCTACTGTTAAAGATGCCTGGAAAAAAGGTATTGGTATGGATGCTATCGATCAGGAGGTTAGAACTAAAAGTGAGAATTTGCGTCAGTCTGCCGAGCGTTATATTGATGCTTTGGCTAATGGAGCGGATGAAAATAGTAAAGAACTGAAAGAGATCTCGCAACACATCACTAAAGAATGTTTTTGGTTAAACAATTGGGTTAAGAGCCGCACACTTCATTTTTTAGATAAAGGAAAATTTGTTGGCTTAATTGGGGGAGACCATTCTACACCTCTTGGTATGATGCAAGCTTTGGCAGAGAAGTATGAGAAGTTTACAATACTTCAAATAGATGCTCATGCCGATCTTCGTAATGCTTACGAAGGATTTGAATTCTCTCATGCTTCCATTATGTTTAATGCTTTAAAAATTAAACAGGTAGAAAAGCTTGTACAAGTTGGTATTCGCGACTATTGTGAGGAAGAATTAAATTTGATCAATAACAGTAATGGCAGAATTAAAACGTTTTTTGATCGCGATATAAAATATGCGCAATATGTTGGCGACAGTTGGGATAGAGTTTGTAACCGTATCATTAACGAACTGCCACAAAATATTTATTTAAGTTTTGATATAGACGGATTAGACCCAAAACTTTGTCCGAATACCGGAACACCTGTTGCCGGAGGGTTTGAAACAGAACAGATCTTGTTTTTAATTGAAAAAATTGTAAAAAGCGGACGAAAAATAATTGCCTTCGACATTAACGAAGTTTCTCCGGGAGAAGATGGCGATGATTGGGATGCAAATGTTGCAGCTCGTTTATTATTTAGAATCGCGAATTTAGCGGCAATGAGTAAAAGCAATTAAAAAGATATAATTTAAGGATGAGAATTATTACAAGTGCATATCTGCTAATTTTTATTCTAACCGCAACTTCTGTGTTTTCAAAAAAATTAAAGGAGGGAAGTTACCGTGCTGTGTTAATTTTAAATGAAGAAAATAACATAGAACTTCCTTTTAATTTTGACGTAAAATACAAGGGCAAAAAACCAACGATCGTTATTAAAAACGCCGACGAGCGCATCATTGTTGATGAAATAAGTATTAAGGGCGATTCGGTAAATTTTAAAATGCCGGTGTTTGATACCGAATTTAGGACTGTTTTTGTTGGCGATAATTTAGAGGGGCTCTGGATAAATCATTATAAAACAGCAAAGAATAAAGTAAAATTCAAAGCGGTTTATGGTGAAAGCAATCGTTTTTTATTTGTTCCCGGTAAAGCGAATCCTTGTTTTGAAGGCAAGTGGGAAACAACATTTTCTCCAAATACAAAAGATAGTTCAAAGGCAATTGGTGTTTTTCATCATGTAGAACAAACCGATTATGTTACAGGCACATTTTTAACCGAAACCGGTGATTATCGTTATTTGGAAGGCATGAAGAATGGCAATAAATTATTTCTTTCGTGTTTTGATGGTAGCCATGCGTTTTTATTTACAGCCGAAATAAATGAGGGAAAACTTACCGGAAATTTTTATAGCGGCGCTAGTTGGCAAGAACCCTGGACAGCCAAGCAGAATGATGGCTTTAAATTGACAAGCGCCGATGAAATAACTTTTTTAAAGAACAAAGAAGACAAGATCAATTTTTCTTTTCCTGATCTAAATAAAAAAGTCATTAGTCTGAATGATAAAAAATACCTGAACAAACCTGTAATTATTCAGGTGATGGGAAGTTGGTGTCCCAATTGTATGGATGAAAGTGCTTATTTAGCTGAGGTTTATAAGCAATTTAAAAAAGAGGGATTAGAAATTATAGCATTAGCGTTTGAAAAATCAAATGATTTCGAAGTCTCAAAAGAACGGTTATTGCGTGTAAAAAAGAAGTTGAACATGGAATACGATATT
>JBEIEI010000224.1:0-3680 GCA_040382975.1 Flavobacteriales bacterium | reverse complement strand
TGTTGTATTTGGATCATTCAAGAATATTTTCCCGTCAGTACTTAAAAAGCCGTCGATGCGGGCATACACATCAAAATGCAAGTCGTAAAATAGTTTTTCGCAATCTTTTCTTATCGCTTCAATTTGTGCATCCGGAAGATCAATAGGCGTTATCTTTCTTGCAAGTCCCGGTAAATATTTACTTCTATAATCAAATAATTCTTTTCCTTTTTTTATTTCTGTTGGCGGTAAGGCAATTGCTTTTCCATGTTCGTCTTCAAGCACGATGCAACTAAATTCTTTTCCTTCTATAAATCCTTCAACCAAAACCGTGCTTTCGCCGTCAATACTTTCAATTACAAAGCCATCTGTTTTTAAATTAAAATTTAAAAAATCTAATAATGATTTTGGATCATAAATTATTGGTGCATTCAAATCGGCTGGATAGCTAATTACAATTGGCATTCCAATGCCTTCACGTATATCTGCAATTTGTTTTACGTAATTAAATTTTTGCTCATCTGTAAACGCATTCCATTCTTTTGCATCAACCCATTTTGTAAACAAAGCTTTTTCAACCGCACTCATAAAAGCAAATTCGTCAGCCGAGTTTAAAACACTTATACCAATACTCGAGCCTTGGTTTGCAGGTTTAACAACACAAGGAAAACCAATAGTTTCTTTTACAACATCAAACGGTTTGCCGGCATTTCCTTCAATCCAGGCTTTTCTATCAATGGTAATATATTTAGGGCTGTTAAAGCCTCTGCTCACCATCATTTCCTTTTGCACTGCTTTATCAATTCCAATGGATGATGCTAAAATCCCGGAACCACTATACGGTATTTGGTGATATTCAAACAAACCTTGAATGCGCCCGTCTTCGCCGTATGGACCATGCAGACATAAAAATGCAAAATCGATTTTAGTTTTTAGATCAGAAGGACTTAATTTCTTCCCAATTTTTGCGATCAAGTTATTTTGTTGCTCTTCGTTCAAATCACCAAGGTTTTCGGCGTATAATTGAAAAGGGGAGTTATTAGGTAAAAATTCAACCGGTGGGTAAAAATCGCGAATGGTGCCTTTGTAAATATATTCCCATTTTAATTCAATAAAATTCCCAAAACTATCTACAAATACCGGTACAGCCTCAAATAAAAATTTGTTTAAGTTGTCGTAAACCGTTCTTCCTCCTGCAAAAGAGATCTCACGCTCTTTGCTTTGCCCGCCAAAAATTATCCCTATTCTTATTTTTTTTGCCATACCTGAAATTACTCTACAAATTGAATATAATCCAAAAATAGCAGAAACCTTCAATCAAGAAACCTCTATTTTTGGAATTAATTAACATTGGTGTGTAGATACTTATGACTTTTTGGTGACGCTTATTGTTTAATTTTACGCCACTATGTTTATTCGGTTTTTAATTTTTTTCACCCTTATAGTTATTGTAGAATTTTACTTTTTGCAGGCTGTAAAAACGTTTGTTCAGGATTTTTCGCAAGGTAAAAAGAATGGTATCCTTTATACTGCTTATGGTTTTGCAGCCTTTAGTATTCTTATCGGCTTAGTATCCTTATTTTATCCGCCGCCAAACTGGAATAATTTTTTCAGATATCTATCGTCTGTTGCCCTAATTATAATGGTTTGTAAGCTTTTAGGAAGCAGTTTTTTATTGATAGATGATGTTATTCGTTTATTTAGATGGATCTTTTCTTTATTTAATCATAAGAAAGGCGAAGTTGTTGATGCTGCGCAAGGGATAAGTAGATTAAAGTTCTTTAGTCAATTAGCAGTTACCTTTACCGTTATTCCTGCCGTAGGATTTCTTTATGGCATGGTTCGCGGGGCTTATAAATACCGTGTGCACAATGTAAAGGTGCCGTCGCCTAATTTGCCGCCTGAGTTCGATGGCTTTAAAATTGTTCAACTATCCGATATTCACACCGGTTCTTTTATTAATGGCGATGCTTTAACTAAAGCATTTGACATTGTAGCTAAACAAAATGCGGATATTATTTTATTTACAGGCGATCTTGTAAATAACGTCAGTACTGAGGTGGAAGGTCATGAACACTTATTTAAAAGTTTAAAAGCGCCGCACGGCGTTTATTCTGTTTTGGGTAATCACGATTATGGTGATTATGTAGAGTGGGATAGTAAGGATGCAAAACGTGCAAATCTAGAATTATTAAAAGCAAAGCAAAAAGATTTTGGCTGGCATTTGTTGATGAATGAGAATGTGGCAATTGAAAAAGATGGCGCCAAAATTGGTTTATTAGGTATTGAGAATTGGGGCGGTAATATGCGCTTTCCGCGTTATGGAAAAATGACCGAAGCTTATGAAGGGGCAGAAGATTATCCGTTTAAAATATTAATGAGTCACGATCCTAGTCATTGGGATATGCAAGTACTTTTAGATTATCCAACTATTGATCTTACATTAAGTGGCCACACACACGGTATGCAGTTTGGTATAGAAATTCCCGGTTTTAAATGGAGCCCGATAAAATATTTATACAAAAACTGGGCAGGTTTATATAAGCAAGACAAACAGTTTTTATACGTTAACCGAGGCTTAGGATTTTTAGGCTATCCCGGCCGTTTAGGCATTTGGCCTGAGATTACGGTTATTGAGTTGCAAAAAACTTAGCCACGAATTACACTAATTTCCACTAATTTTTTTAATTTTTCTACGAAAAAAACATCTATCATGGAAGTTAGCGTCAAAAGTGACAAGAAAAGTTCCGAAAATTTAAAACATGGTAAATATTTCCAGAAGATTTTTATCTCGTAATTTAAAATTTAAATCAATATTGGTAAGTGATACAGTGACTTTAATGCTCGACTAATTAAGTGTTTATTTTTTCGACTCTTCTAATTTAAATTTCCACTGATCTGCAAATTTTATTTGTGCCGATAAAATTTTATCGTACACTTTTCCATAAGTTTCATCAAAGCTTGCAGCGAGTTTATTTATTTCATCCACATCGCTCTGAGGAATTTGCAGACTATCTTTATACATTATTTCCACCATTTGTTTGGCTTCATTATCTGCCAAATAATTCATGGTTGTAAAGTATTCTAACGCTACATTTCTAAAGTCTCTGTTATCTGCAAAGGCTTCAATTTTTTTACCTCTTTCTAAACTTGATCTTGCTCTTTCTGAAAACAATTCGTGTGTGAGTTTAAGCGAATCAATATTATGCCCATCTATTTGATTGATTAATAATTCATGCTCAATGGTAAGACTATCAATAATATTCATAATGCCATCATTATAGCTAATAGCCTTGTCTTGCGTTGGTCTGCAGGATGTAAAAACCAAAAGCACACAAATACTTAGTAAGAACTTTATTTTTTTCATTAGCAATTGCTTTAAAAAAAATGATCCGCACTAGGCGGATCATTTTAATAAAATTAAATTTAAAATTTTAGTATCTGTAAGCGTCGCCTTTAAATGGACCTTCTACTTTTACGCCAATATAATCTGCTTGGTCTTTGTTTAAAGTATCTAATTCAACACCAATTTTACTTAAGTGTAAGCGAGCAACTTTCTCATCTAAAATTTTTGGTAACACGTATACTTTTTTCTCATAAGCAGCAGTGTTTGTCCATAATTCTAATTGCGCTAAAGTTTGGTTAGTAAATGAGTTACTCATTACAAAACTTGGGTGACCGGTAGCACAACCTAAGTTAAC
>JBEIEI010000223.1:0-3723 GCA_040382975.1 Flavobacteriales bacterium | reverse complement strand
CAAAATGCAACCCGGTTGTTGGCTCATCTAAAATATAAAAAGTATTTCCCGTATCGCGTTTACTTAATTCGGTTGCCAACTTAACACGTTGCGCCTCGCCGCCACTTAAGGTGGTTGCTTGTTGTCCGAGGGTAATATATCCTAAACCAACATCCTGTAAGGTTTTTATTTGACGGTATATATTAGGTACCATTTCAAAAAACTCACATCCCTGATCGATGGTCATATTTAAAACATCGCTGATTGATTTTCCTTTGTAGCGGATCTCTAGCGTTTCGCGGTTGTAACGTTTTCCGTTACAAACATCGCAACCAACATACACATCGGGTAAAAAATTCATTTCAATGGTCTTTACCCCTGCTCCACCACAGGTTTCGCAACGCCCGCCTTTTACGTTAAATGAAAAACGTCCGGGTTTGTAGCCTCTTATTTTTGCTTCCGGTAATTCGGCAAATAAATTTCGTACATCCGAAAACACATTGGTATAGGTGGCAGGATTACTGCGTGGTGTGCGGCCAATGGGTGACTGATCGATCTCGATCACCTTATCAATATTATCTAAACCTGTAATTGACTTATAGGCTAAAGGTTTTTTTTCTGAATTATAAAAGTGTTCGGATAAAAGAGGATATAGCGTTCCATTAATTAAACTGCTTTTTCCGCTGCCGCTCACACCGGTAACACAAATAAATTTACCAAGAGGAAAATCAACATTTACATTTTTTAAATTATGTCCGGTACAACCTTTTAAGGTTATTTTTTTACCGTTTCCGGGTCGGCGTTGTTTTGGAATTTCTATTTTTAATTTGCCCGTAATGTATTTTGCCGTAACCGTATCAAACTTCAACATCTCTTTAGGAGTTGCTGCTGCCACTACCCTGCCACCATGAATACCTGCACCCGGACCAATATCAATCAAATAATCGCACTCCAACATCATATCCTTATCGTGCTCAACCACTAAAATACTGTTACCAACATCACGTAAATTTTTAAGTGCTGTAATTAAACGTACGTTATCGCGTTGATGCAAACCAATACTTGGCTCATCTAAAATATATAACACACCAACTAATTGCGAACCAATTTGAGTGGCTAATCGAATACGCTGTGCCTCTCCTCCACTAAGGGTTTTAGAAGAGCGGTTCAAGGTAACGTAATCTAAACCCACCTCCATTAAAAATTGGATGCGCGTACGAATTTCTTTTAAAACTTCAACAGCAATGGTGTTTTGTGTTTTAGTTAATTTTTTTTCTACATCCTTAAACCAAAGTTGTAAAACAGAAATATCCATTTCGGATAACTCTGAAATATTTTTATCGGCAATTTTAAAATAAAGCGATTCCTTTTTTAAGCGTGTACCGTGGCAAGTTGGACAATCTTTTTTATTGGTAAAACCCTGCGCCCAGCGTAACATACCCGGACTAGGATCATCCTCGGCCTGGCGTGTAATAAAGGTGGCAACGCCTTCAAAATTTGTATTGTAAGTGCCACCTTCTGTAGTAACCTTAAATAATTCATCGCTTCCATAAAGCACAACATTAACAGCCTCTTCACTTAACTCTTCAAAAGGCGTATCTAAATTAAAATCGTAAACAGCTCCAATGGCCTCTATTTGTTTAAAGATCCAGCCTCCGCCACTTTTTTGTGAACCAATTGGCGCAACAGCCCCCTTTGAAATAGATAATTTTGGGTTAGTAACAATTTTAGAAATATCAATTTCAGAAACCTCCCCTAAACCATTGCACTTAGGGCACGCGCCATAAGGTGAGTTGAATGAAAATAAATTTGGAGCCGGCTCATCATAACTAATACCGCTTGTTGGGCACATTAAAGAGCGACTAAAAAATCTTGGCTTTGCAGAAGTGTTAGCCGCAGCTTTTTTCTTTTGTTTGGTTTCTTCCTCATGCTCTATTACCATCAATGTTCCCTTACCATGTTTCATGGCGGTTTGCAAAGATTGGTTTAACCGCGATTTAATATCCAGTAAGATCTCTATGCGATCAATTACAATTTCAATATCATGAATTTTATATCGATCTACTTGCATTTTAGGCGTAATATCAACGATCTGTCCGTCTATTCTTACTTTATTAAAACCACGTTTGCGAATATCTTCAAACAGCTCACGGTAATGCCCTTTACGCCCTCTAACAATTGGTGAAAGTAAATTGATCTTTTTGTTTTTATAATCTTGAATGATCAATTCAATGATCTGATCATCGCTATAGCGCACCATTTTTTCACCTGAAATATAGGAATAGGCTTGCCCTGCACGCGCAAATAACAAACGCATGAAGTCATATATTTCTGTAATGGTGCCAACCGTTGAGCGAGGATTTTTATTAACGGTTTTTTGCTCGATAGAAATTACAGGACTTAAACCTGAGATCTTATCCACATCCGGTCGCTCGAGATTACCTAAAAATTGACGAGCGTAAGAAGAAAAACTTTCTACATAACGGCGTTGCCCTTCGGCGTAAATGGTGTCAAATGCTAAGGATGATTTACCACTACCGCTTAAACCGGTAATAACCACCAATTTATTTCGTGGAATGGTAAGTGAAATATCTTTTAAGTTGTGAGAACGTGCACCAATAACTTCAATTACTTCCTCATCTATCATATCTGCCTTCATAAAATTCTGTTATTGTAAAACAACCAATTTGATTATTAGTTTAAAGGAAACAAAAAGTTTTAAGAACGTAAAATTAGTTTAACAACAAAATTTACCGCCAATATTATCGAGGTAGAAGCAAAAAAGACCACAATTAACTTTGATCCGTTCTTAAAGGAAAAAATAAGGTGACAAATAGTAAATAGGATGGTAAATAAAAACGGGAGTAAACTGGCGTTTAATTTAAAACTCTCAATAAGATCACCTTTTAATAACGCTATAAAAGCCCTCTGCATGCCGCAACCTGGGCAATCCAAACCAATTAAGCTTTTTATTGAGCAAGTAAATAAATGCTGTTCAAAAAAACTGATCAGTGTTTCCAATTTCTAGTAATTCAAAAAATTCATTGCCAGTGTGCCTACAATAATAACATAAGCAATTAAACATAAGATCGCTAAACCTGCTAAACACAAACCAATGATAGCGCAGGTTTTTCCTGCTTTTAAATTTTTATAAGAGGCTAAGGTATAGATCTGAGGATTTGCCTGATAGATCTTTTCACCTGAAGAAGCTAATACTAGCGCAACAATTCCTAATATAATCGAAACAATACCGTAACACCAGCAAAAACAAATAGATAAAATTCCCAATACTAAAACCCCAATACTGTTTGGAACAGTTTGGTAGGCGTTAGGGTAACCTTGATTTATTATTGGATTGTTTGTTGAAGATGGCGTTTCAAATTTCGGGATTACATCTTGAGGATCTAAATTATTTATTTCATTGGGAGTCATATTTTTTATTTATCTAAAATTAAAAATAAAATCTATGATTTATGAAATAATAATAAGAAACTAACAACCTTAATTTAGACACTTGATTTGCAGTTATTTACAATAAAATAAAGCGTTTTAAACTGTAAAAGATAAGAAACAGATCAATACAAAAATCCCATTTTTCCTTCTTGATAATCACGCATGGCTTCCATGATCTCTGTTTGACTAGTCATAACAAAGGGGCCGTGGGTTACCAGCGGCTCATTAATTGGTTCTCCGGCCATTAATAATAAAGTTGCATTGCTAGTTGCATTTAGTTTAATTTCTGCT
>JBEIEI010000222.1:0-3878 GCA_040382975.1 Flavobacteriales bacterium | reverse complement strand
TGTATGATATATTTGATATTTTACTGCAGTATCAAAACCATTTAAAAGATCGGGAGTAATTAATCCTGTTTGCAATTGGCCTTTTAAAGCGTGAGCGCCAAGGGCACCTAAGGCAACTGCAATAGCTCCTAAAAAACCAATAGTTATTAATTGTTTTGGAATTTCTATTAGTTTTGAATGGTTAGTCATCAGTCGTTTGTCTATTATCTTATTTTTGTTTTTTAAGGCTTTGCATGATCTGCTCGTCGGATCTGCCAACAAAGTTTAGCGCGCCTTTTGAACTTTTAGCCCAATCACTTTTCGGATACTCTGAAATTATTTTTTCATAGATCCGTTTTGATTCTACTTCGTTATTTAAATACGTTGCTTCGTCATACAATTGCGCTAACAAAAACATAGCGGCAGGACGATGGATAGAATTAGGGTATTCATCCACACATTTATCCAAAACTATTTTTGCCTGAGGGATATTATTTATGGATTGTGCTACTTGCGCGGTCTTAATTAAATAAATTGGACATAAGCTATCATTTGAACAGTAATAAGCAAAATCGGTAAACGCCTTTATTGCCTTATTAGCAACGTCTACTTTTACTTCCATTTCCTTTAATAAAAGACTGTCCATTCTTTTTGCCTCAACAACTAAATTTTTACAATCGGCCGAATAAGATTTAAGAGGTTTATTTAAAGAGTCGGAAGCAGTACCAACAGAATCTTTTTTTGTTACTGTTGCATCAACCGATTGGTTATTTGAACAAGCCGAAAGAAAAATAAAAATGGCAATTGACAGACTTAACAATAAATTGCTTTTCATTTTAAATTATTTTTTTGGTTTATACACGCGGGTTTTATAATCGGCTGAAATTCTGCCTTTAGCAATATCGCTTAATTTACCGGCAATTAATTTACGCTTAAACGGACTAATAATATCTGTAAATAATTTTCCTTCAATGTGATCATATTCGTGTTGTATGACACGAGCAATAACGCCATCGTATTTTTCTTTATGCTTTTTAAAATTTTCGTCAAGGTATTCGATCTCAATATTTGGCAAACGCAAAACGTCTTCTCTGATCTTTGGAATACTTAAACAACCTTCGTTAAACTTCCATTCCGTTCCCTCTTCTTTAACGATGCGAGCATTAATGAACACTTTCTTAAAAGCCTTTAATTCTTTTCTTTGTTCTGCCGTAAACTCTTCATCATCCTCTTCATCATCACTTTCTGCAAAAGGATGTGTATCTATCACAAATAAACGAATGGCTTTTCCAATTTGAGGAGCAGCAAGACCAACACCACTTGCGTTATACATGGTATCGAACATACTTTTTATTAAGGCATCCAGCCCTTCATAATCTTTATCAATATCCTCACCCATTTTTCTGAGTACCGGATCTCCATAAACTACAATTGGTAAAATCATTTTAGTATTATTTAATTTAAATGCACTTCAGTAACATCTTTATTCAAAGTATACTTAGCCCAAAGTTCTGATTCTTTTAAACGCAAAATTTCCCAATTACTATTTGAACCAACCGTCGCCGGTGTGTTGCCGGATTCTTTTGTGAAAATAACATTTTTTTTATTGTTACTAAAAGCCCACTTTCCCGCTTCGTTAAATGGAATAGAAAGAAATCCTAAAACAACATTGTACTGCATAGAATAACTGCCTTGTTTGTTAATGGTTAGTAGATAATTATTTAATAAATAACTCTTAACAAAAGTAGTACTGTCGATATTATTAAATTTATAGGATTGTATTTTCCATGAATTGGATAACCTTGCAGATTTGGTTCTGAGAGATAAAGAAGGCCCTTCGGGATATTTTTTACAAGAAGTAAGAATAACCGAAAATACAATCGTTACAATAAAAAACAATGTTTTAAAATTGGCTTTCATACAATCTATCTACTATAATTTGGTGCCTCACGAGTAACAACAACATCATGCGGGTGACTTTCTTTTACGCCTGCGGCAGTAATGCGAATAAATTTAGCTTCTTGTAATGCTTTAATATCTTTTGCGCCACAATAGCCCATTCCAGCTCTTAAACCACCAATTATCTGATACATGATCTCGGCAAGACTTCCTTTGTAAGGCACGCGGCCACTAATACCTTCGGGAACTAATTTTTTAATATCATCATCTTCTTCTTGGAAGTATCTATCCTTACTGCCTTTTTGCATAGCTTCTAACGAACCCATACCACGGTAAGATTTAAATTTACGTCCTTCGAAAATAATTGTTTCGCCGGGACTCTCTTCTGTGCCGGCAAACATACCGCCCATCATCACTGTACCCGCACCAGCGGCTAAAGCTTTAACCACATCGCCAGTAAAACGCACGCCACCATCGGCAATTAAGGGAACGCCAGTGCCTTTTAAGGCCTGAGCAACTTCTAAAATAGCCGTAAGTTGCGGCACGCCAACACCTGCAATAACACGTGTTGTGCAAATAGAACCGGGACCAATTCCAACCTTAACCGCATCGGCACCCGCTTTAACTAAGGCAAGTGCTGCTTTACCGGTAGCAATATTTCCAACAACCACCTGTAAGGTTTTATATTTCTTTTTTACTTCTTTTAATTTTTCGATAACACCTTTACTGTGTCCGTGCGCTGTATCAATAATGATCGCATCAACACCCGCTTCAACTAAAGCATCTACGCGTAGCATTGTGTCTGCAGTAACACCCACTGCGGCAGCAACACGCAAACGTCCTCTATCATCTTTACAGGCGTTAGGGCGTACTTTAATTTTAATAATATCCTTATAAGTAATTAAACCAACTAGTTTATTTGCTTTATCTACAATAGGAAGTTTTTCTATTTTATGTTCTTGAAGTATTTCTTCTGCTTGTTTTAAGGTAATTCCTTTTGGAGCGGTAATAACCTTTGCAAATGGAGTCATTACATCTAAAACCGGTTTTTTAAAGTTCTTTTCAAAACGTAGGTCACGATTGGTTACAATACCCAATAATTTAAACTCTTTATCAATAACCGGGATACCTCCAATTTTATTTTCTGCCATTATTTGTAATGCATCGCCAATAGTGGCCGTTTTAAATAATGTAACCGGGTCTTGGATCATTCCACTTTCACTACGTTTAACCTTGCGTATTTGTGCAGCTTGATCTTCGATGCTCATATTTTTATGTAAAACACCTATTCCGCCTTCCTGTGCAATGGCAATTGCCAGTTTATGTTCGGTAACAGTATCCATTGCCGCAGATACTATTGGGGTATTAAGTTTTATGTTTTTTGTGAAAAATGAAACGAAATTAACGTCGCGAGGTAACACCTCTGAATAATCAGGCACTAACAATACGTCATCGTATGTTAAACCTTCGTTTACAAATTTATTACTGATAATGTTATTAGAAGCCATTGGATGAACTTTAAGGTTTTAAAATTCGGGCAAATATAGTCTTTTTTATTGAAAAAAAGTCTCTAATTAATGGGAAAACAGAGAATTAAGCTAAAAGCTGTGAAAAGAAAAAGCCACCAACAGAAAATCTCCAAAATCTGAAAGTGGCTTATTTTTTTTTGTTATAAACTAAACAAAAACCCTATTGAAAGAACTTACCGTAAAGATAGGGTGCTTTTAACGGGTATTTTTTGCTTTCAAATAAGTGGTAAAGTTTGTTTTATAAGTGGTAGAAATTAGGATTTATTGAGTTTTTCCATAAAAGCATCCTTTTTACGGCGCGAAATTTCAATCTTAGTGCCATCGCTCATTACAGCATATCCTCCATCCTCTTTTAAAAACCTAACTACATGATTCATGTTAATTAAATGGTGGTGGTGCACACGAATAAATTCACTTTCGGGCAATAATTCTTCATAATGCTTTAACCCTGCGCTGATCATTAATTTACGT
>JBEIEI010000221.1:0-3889 GCA_040382975.1 Flavobacteriales bacterium | reverse complement strand
GAAAGGCGTATTAAATGGTAATGTAAATGCGGTTGCTTTATTAGAGGATATAAATGCCTTTGAAACTAAGAAAAAATCAATTGATATTGCTTTAAATGGCGATGGAAGCCTTTCTAAACGTGAGTTTGAGACTTTGCCGGGCTTTATTGGTTCGGTAGAAGGGATCGTTGGAGGAAGCTGGAGTCAATCTATGGGGCCAACACAAACCATGACGGATAAGTTTGCCAAGTTAAAAACAGAGTTTAAACCAATTTATAATTCGATCGTTGAAATGAAAATAATGGTAGAATCTGTCGAACAAAAGGCAGAAAATCTTAAAATTCCTGCTACTTATGGTAGATTACCGGTTTTTGAAAAATAGAACAGAATTATGTTAAAATGGCTATTTTGAGCGAATTAGAGCGGGGTTTTCATAAAGGAACTCCGCTTTATTCGAGAAAATCGAGGGTTTCTTAAAATAAAGTCATATAATCTTTGCGTAAAACGAATAAATCAATATCTTTGCCAACCTAAAAAAAAGAAAAAATGCCAAAAATGAAAACTAATTCCAGCGCTAAAAAGCGTTTTAGCCTGACTGGAAGCGGTAAGATTAAAAGAAAGCATGCTTTTAAACGTCACATCTTAACTAAGAAAGAAAAAGACCGTAAACGCGGTTTAACTAAGAGTGGTTTAGTAAGCGCAGCTGATACTAAGAACGTGAAGTTCATGTTAAGTATCTAAGCGAAAGTTCTTTAAAAATTATCGACATCGGTTAATTAAACAAATGTTTAACCCGAATTTTAGTCTAAAAGCCTCTTAAATGAGCACTAAAATTCAAAGTAAAAATTAAAAAAAATGCCAAGAAGCGTCAATCACGTAGCCAGCAGGGCTCGCAGAAAAAAAATCCTTAATTTAACCAAAGGTTATTGGGGTGCTAGAGGAAATGTTTGGACAATTGCCAAAAATACTCTTGAAAAAGGTTTAACTTATGCTTATCGCGATAGAAAAAACAAAAAACGTACAATGCGTGGTTTGTGGATTCAACGTATTAATGCAGGTGTTAGAGAGCATGGAATGAGTTATTCAGAGTTTATGGGTAAGTTAAATGCAAAAGGTTTACAATTAAACCGTAAAGTTTTAGCTGATCTTGCAATGAACCATCCAGAAGCTTTTACAGCGGTTATAAATCAAGTAAAATAAAAGTTCATAAATATTTATAACGACAAACGCCCCAAAAGGGGCGTTTGTCGTTATAAATTTGGCATGTCGAAATTTTATGTATATTAGCTTAAATTAACGTTAATAATCAAACAAAATGTTTTTATTTGCGTTATATATTAAGAATTACGATCACGAAAAAAATGAGAGCAACAAAATCAAAAGTAAAAAAAGCGGCAGAGGTGAAGGGAAGCACATACTTAGTAAAACTAAGAATTGACGCACGTACGGTTATTACAGTTAGAACTAAGGAAAGTTTAAAAAATTGGAAGGCGAAATACCCAAACGCTGTAGAATTAACATAATGTGATGGTAGAATTTGTCATGAATTCTACATCCATTTCTTTTTCTTAAAATAAATAATCTGGCCTATAATTATCGCTAACATTATTCCCCAAATAACACTATAGCCATAAGGGGATTTCAATTCGGGCATAAATTCAAAATTCATCCCGTAAACACCAACAATAAACGTTACCGGAATAAAAATACTGGAAATGATGGTGAGAACCTTCATGACCTCGTTCATTTTATTGGCATTGGTACTTAGGTAAATATCCATAATGCCGCTTAAAAGGTCTCTATAGGTCTCAACGGTGTCTATTATACGCGTGCTATGATCTTGCAGGTCGCGAAAAAATAATTGGGTACTGGTTGTAATAAAAGCAGTTTCTGATCGCAATAAATTACTGATCATATCACGTAAAGGCCAAACTTGTTTTCGTAAATAAATAACTTCACGTTTTAGGTTATAAAGTTCAATAAGAGATTCGCGTCTTGGCTCATTAATGATTTCTTCCTCTATCTTCTCAACTTTATCTCCAATTTTTTCAATGGCGTTAAAATAACAATCCACAACGGCGTCCATTAAGGCGTAAAACAAATAATCTGCTCCAAGTTTACGAACCCGCCCTTTATTTTGTCTTAAACGGGCTCTTATAATATCAAACGCATCGCCACCATTGGGTTCCTGAAATGAAATTACAGTATTCTCAACTAACACCAAAGAAAGTTGTTCGGCGCGAACTTCTTGGTCATACATGATCATTTTAAGAATAGCCAAAACATAATGATCGTAATCTTCAAACTTCGGGCGCTGATCAATATGAACAATATCTTCTAATGTTAGAGGGTGAAGGTTATACAGCTTGCCGATCTTTTCTATCAGATCAACATTATGAACGCCTTCCACGTTGATCCATTTAACCATATTTTCTTTTACATGTGAAAGACATGCCGACAGATCATAAAAATCATCTTCAAAATAATCGGTATCGTTAAATTCAATTAAGGTAATTTTTATGCGCTGATTTTTTTCCTCACCATTATAGATCATAGTGCCGGGAGGCGCACCAATATTGTGTGGCGGGGTAATTGCTTTTTTTGATCGTTTTTTAGGATGTTTACTCATCTGTTTCTGTATCGGATGTTTCTGTTTCAATGTTTTTATTTCCTTGTACAACAACAACAATTTCGCCTTTAACTGTTTTAGCCGAAAAGTAAGTGATCAATTCTTGTACAGTTCCTCTTTTTGTTTCTTCAAATAATTTTGTGATCTCGCGCGATACACTAACTTTTCTGTCTTCGCCTAAATAGGTTTTAAATTCTTCTAATAATTTTACTAATCTAAAAGGCGATTCATAAACAATAAAAGTTTTTTCTTCTTGTGCTAATAATTTCAAACGTGTTTGTCTTCCTTTTTTTTGAGGAAGGAATCCATAAAAACTAAATTCGTTGCAAGGTAAGCCACTATTCACAAGCGCAGGCACAAATGCTGTTGCGCCGGGTAAACTTATAACCGATAAATTATTTGCAATGGCCTCACGTATCAATAAAAATCCGGGATCAGAAATGCCCGGAGTTCCTGCATCAGATATTAACGCAATATTTTTTCCCGCATTTAAAGATGAAATTAACTCTTCTAAAATTTTGTGTTCGTTATGCTGGTGATAAGATTTTAAAGGCTTTTCAATTTGTAAATGTTTTAATAAAAAGGAAGATGTACGCGTGTCTTCTGCTAAGATCAGATCAACACTTTTTAATGTATTAATTGCACGAAGCGTAATGTCTTCTAAATTGCCAATAGGCGTAGGAACTATAAATAACTGACCACTCATTTAAGTTTGAAGTTAAATTTTTGACAGCTTATTTCTGAAATGAAAATGAATAGTTATTGATAGGGGATTGTTAATGTAAAAGACTTGCAAAGATCCTACTTGCTAAACTTAAACTCGGTTCTCTTGTTATAGCCATGCTCTTTATTGATGCAGGCAATAGAATTAAAGCATCTGTTACGTATTTGCGTTTCGCCTTTACCAATGGCCGAAATTCTGTTTTTTGATATGCCGTTTTTAATAAGGTAGTCTGCAACTGCATTAGCTCTTTTTTCTGAAAGAACAAGGTTAGAGGCATCGTCGCCCTGAGAATCGGTGTGCGAAATTATTTCTAATTTAATTTTATCATTGCCTTTTAAAATAGAAACAACTTTGTTTAATATTTCTTCAGACTCTTTTTCTACAGTGTACTTATCAAGATTGTAGATCAGATCCTCTACTACTAATAATTTATTATCCTTACTTCCTTCAAATTTTTTGAAGCTTAAACTAATATCGTTGTCTTTGAAAGGAGAGTTATGTAAACCCTTAATATCAAATCCATCGTTTTCAATATCATCAAGTAACTTATTGATTCT
>JBEIEI010000220.1:0-3890 GCA_040382975.1 Flavobacteriales bacterium | reverse complement strand
TAATAAAATTTATCATATGAAATAATTCGGTAAATGAATTTTCCCCATCTAATTGTATAAACTGTTCATCACCTTCAGGATCTTTATCATAACCAAACAAATGTGGGATTTGCTTGATGATCAAGATAATGCCAATACCTGCAAGCATTCCTTTTATGACTGCATTTGGTATATAGTTACCTATAGAACCTGCTTTTAAAATGCCTAAAATCAATTGAAAAACACCGGCAAAAACAACTGCAGCCAAAAAAGTCGGATAGCTACCTAACTGACTTATAGAAGCAAGTACTATAGCTGTTAGCCCGGCTGCTGGGCCGGATACACTGTATTTGGATCCACTAAAAACAGTAACTAAAATACCACCAACTACGCCCGCTATAATGCCCGAAAACAATGGCACCTTGCATGCCATTGCAATTCCTAAACATAGTGGTAACGCTACCAAAAACACAACAACTCCAGCCTTAATATCGGCCAATAAATTCTTTTGAAACATAAATCTTTTTAAAATTAAATTATAATACAAAACTTTATTGTACTAGACTTCGTGAAAAATTAAAATTAAACTAATTCTGGAGGAGGGGAGTATATTTCGGAATTAGGAGTAGAATAACTTTTTTCCTTATGATTTTGAACCTTGATTTTTGTGAGAGAATTTATTTCCGATAAGTAATGCGAACTATTAGGATGCCATTTTTCAAGATCATCTTTTTCATCTATATCGCCTTTTTCACTTTCTTCCGAAGATTCTTCTTCTATATCAATTGAATAACAAACAGAATCCCTTACAGTAGATGTAAATAATAAAATATCCTTTAAGCAAAAAAAACTTGCTAAAAAAAGTAATACTAATAAAAAAAGTGTTTTCATTATTTTAAGGTCTGGTAAATATATATATTTACAAATTACCTCACAAGTTTAAAGGCTAATTGCTCATAAAATCCTTTTTTAAAATGTGAAAAGGCGTTAAATTGAAAATAAAGTGTTATTGTTTTGTTATTTATTTTATGAAGCCATTCAACTAAGTTTATGTGTGTTTATTTGTTTATTTTTGCCCATGCAAACTAAATTATTTGGGTACATAACCTTATTACTGTTTTCTTCTTTTTGTGTTAGATCACAAACTATTCAAGAAAAATCGATCAAAAAAAATATTACCTTTTTAGCTTCCGATAAACTTAAGGGTAGAGGCACCTCTTCGCCTGAGGAATTGATTGCGGCTAATTTTATCGCCGAAAAATTTAAAACACTTGGCCTAACTTCATTTAATAATTCATATTTAAAATCATTTTCTTACAAAAAGAACCTTAATCCTCACGATACTTCAGTTGTTAATATTGCCGAGCAAAAGGCAAATAACGTTGTTGGTTTTATTGATAACAAAGCTCCTTATACCATTGTAATCGGAGCGCATTATGATCATTTAGGTTTAGGTCATGATAAAAATAGTTTAGATGCAAATCCTGAAAATAAAATACACAACGGCGCTGATGATAACGCTAGTGGCACAGCAGGGGTTATTGAGCTGGCAAACTATTTTAGTAATAATAATACAATAGAGCCTTTTAATTTTTTATTTATTTGTTTTAGCGGCGAAGAGTTAGGTTTACTTGGCTCTAAAAAGTATTGCGAGAATCCGGATATTGACTTAACGAAGGTAAATTACATGATAAACATGGATATGATCGGGCGATTGAACGATTCAACAAAAAAGCTTTTGATCTATGGCGTTGGAACCTCCCCTAGTTGGGTGCCTTTAATTGATTCGCTTAAAACAGATTTTAGCATCAAAACAGATAGCAGTGGAATAGGGCCAAGCGACCAAACTTCGTTTTATTTAAAAGATATTCCGGTTTTACATTTTTTTACCGGGCAGCACGCAGACTATCATAAACCAAGCGATGATATTGAAAAAATAAATTACAAAGGAGAGGTAGATGTTTTGGTTTACATTACTAAAATTATTGAAAAAACATATAAGTACCCAAAACTTGGGTTCAGTAAAACAAGAAACCCCGATAACGGAAGAAAAGGTTTTAAAATAACCATGGGTGTTATGCCCGATTATACCTATGATGGAGTTGGAATGCGCATTGATGGCGTAACAGATGGTAAACCGGCTTCAAAAGCTGGATTAATTAAAGGCGATGTTGTTAAAAAGTTAGGTAATACCGAAATTAAAAATGTACAAGATTACATGAAAGCATTATCAAATTTCAAAAAAGGAGATACTGCTCCGGTAGAGGTTTTAAGGAACGGAGAAATAAAAACATTTAGTGTAACTTTTTAAATTTCTATTCTTAGTAATTTATAAGAACCAACATCTTAGTTCACCCTCAATTGCTGGCCAACTTTTAAATAATAACGTTTACTTACGCCATTTAAGGTCATTAATTTTTGTGTAGAAATACCGTATTGTGATGCAATGTAATTCCAACTTTCTCCTTTATGAACTTTGTGTAAATTGCTGTTTGTAGGAAAGGCAGCAAGCTTTTGTTTACTAGACCTAACTGTAATTGTATGATGATACAATTTGTGATCGTTAAACGAAATAATTGTTGCCGGATTTAAGGCGTGTCCTTTATAACGAATTTCTAAATGTAAATGAGAGCCATGGCTATGACCGGTGTTGCCACCTAATCCAACAGTTTGTCCGCTTAAAACAATATCACCTGCTTTTACTTTTAATTTTGATAGATGAGCATAAACAGTTTCTAATCCATTTGGGTGCATTAAAATAACCACGTTACCAAAACCTCCTTGTTTTTTTGCGAAGCGTACTTTTCCGTCAAAAGCAGCACACACTTTATCGCCTTTATTTAGATCAATATCAATGCCGTTATGCATTCGTTTATCTCGCCACCCATAGTTGGATGTTACCACGCCTTTAAATGGCGAAACATAATAACTTAAAAGATCGTTTTCTAAAACCAGATTAAAAGAATTTGGTAAACTATCGGTTGGTGTTAATGGAAATAATAGTTTCTCATCTTCTTCAGAATAAAAACTCAATTCATTTAAATTAAATTCCGAGATCTTAACCACATCGGTATTGTTACTGTTTAATAAACTGGTGTAATAATTTAGCAGATCTACTTCTTTTGTGGTTACGTGATCTAGTTCTAAAACCGAATCTACTAAATGCGAGAGTTTAGCTCTTGTCATTACATTGTTAGATCTGAATTTTAGAATTTTCACCGAATCACTTTTAGTGCTATTTAAGAGGGAGGCATAATAGCTCATTAGATCAAGATCTTTTGAAGTAACACTTTTTAATTCAAAAACAGAATCGATCAGTTTTGCTAATTCAATTTTACTAATGATCTTATAATGTTTTATGGAGTCTGTTTTTTTTGCCATAGGCTCGTTATGCGAAAACATAGGTTTACACAGAGCTAAAAGGATGATTATGATAGCAGTTCTCAAAACAGGACTACTAAAATAACGGTTAAAAGCTAAAAAGCAAATTCTTTAACGAATTAGGAGGGAAAAACGGTTGAAAATTCAGACTTTATAAAAGGGATAAACATTCCAATAAAAAGAAACTAACGTATTCTATCAGCACTCTTTAAAAGGTCAATGTCTTTTTTTATGAAACGAGCCGCTAAAAAGGCTGCTAAAACAGAAAAAGCACCAATTGCTACAACAAAGTAATTTACTTTTACTTCAATTATAGCTTCTGTTATTACCACAAATGGGCAAAGTAACATCATGGCCACTAAAACCAACCAAATTGCCATTAAAGCATAGCATAATTTTATCTGTAACTCTCTTTTTTTAAATGTAAACAGTGTTATGGCAGCTACTATCAGCCCTAAAAAATTTAAGCCCACTGCAAATAAATGACCGGTTGTGGACTGGAAATCTATTAAAGGCGCTAAATAAACATT
>JBEIEI010000219.1:0-3893 GCA_040382975.1 Flavobacteriales bacterium | reverse complement strand
CTGCATTAAAGTCTGGGTGGCGAAGGAATAAATAGGCAAAGGACGGAGTGGATGTCCACACACTGCATTTGTAATTTACTAAGCGTTTAAAAAACGCCTCTTGATCCTTAACTATGTTTGTTGAATTTAGCACCAGTGTTCCGCCGTGTGAGAAAGAATTAAGCACATCGCATAGTGAAACATCAAATGTAAATGGCGCTTGATTCATAAACACATCATCGGAGCAAAAGCCAAAATCTTTTTGCGCCCAATCTAAAAATGTAAGAATGGAGTTTTGGGTAATTTGCACTCCTTTTGGCTCTCCTGTTGATCCTGATGTAAACATGATATATTGAAGAGGGTCTTCGGGTATTCCGTAAATTTTATTTGAGTAATCAGGAATAAAATTAACTGTAGTATTAAAAGATGAATTAATAGTAACTGCAATATTAATATCCAAGGTTTCTTCGGAGCAATTAATTAAAATTTGAGACCCGGTTTTTTCAATGATCTTTTTAATTCTTTCTATCGGATAAATTTTATCTATGGGAATGTAGGTAGTGTTTGAATGAATACAAGCTAATATCGCAAGTGGAAATAAATATTCTTTGTGCCCGTATATAATAACCGGATGTCCATTTGGAACCGCAATTTCATTAAACACCTTAACCAGTTGTTCTGTTTTTGTTTTTAATGTATCCCAATCAATGTCCCGGTCACTTCCTGCTATTGCAAGCTTTTTGGGAGCAGTTTCAATTTCTGAAAATTGTTTGGTTTTAAAATTATATTTCATCTTATTTTAATTAATACGGACTACGCCCACTAAAAATATACATGGCTATGGCTGCTAAATTGAACATAATAAAAATGCTGATAATTTTTACCGCCAAAGGATGTAAGTTGCCAAAAAGAACATCTTTCCCCTTTTTTTTACATTGGATGCTATAGCTGTTGTGTACGGCAGAAAAAACGCCAAATAATAAACCGCTTAAAATATAATTAAATCTAAAGCCGTTCCAGCAACCCATTAAAGCAAAGGTTAATACTAAGGCAATGTTTTGACGAAGTACTGGGTGTTTTTTTAAACTTTTCTTTCTTGTTAAGAACACGTATAAGGGAGTAAAAAAGTAATCCTTTAACCAATCGCCTAAACTTACGTGAAATCGTCTCCAAAAATCTTGAGGGCTTACCGCAAGGAACGGATTTGTGAAATTGACCGGAACATTTATTCCCATCATTTTTCCAATGCCCAATGCCATGGACGAATAACCGGCAAAATCAAAAAACAAATAAAAATAATAGGCATACATGTTGTTGGCCATATGTAAAATGTCTTTACTTGTTTCGGGAAACAGATTTAGCCAATACCTATCAATTACTTCAGCAATTATGTATTTAAAAATTATCCCTTTTAACAAGGCCTTCCAGCCAACAATAAAGTTTTCTGTTGTGATTGACAAAAAGCCGCTGTCTTGCGATGACTTAAATCGCCCATATCTATCAATGGGGCCTATTAGTAATGTTGGTGTAAAGGCTAAAAAATTAAAATACGTGATCGGATCGGCCATTTTTTCATTCGGCGCTCTATCCATAAAATAACCTATTATGCGAAAAGTGGCATAGGATAAGCCGGCAAATGATAATAGATGAGAGAGTTCAAATCCGGAGCGTATCTCTAATTTTACGAGAAGCATTGGTAATAGTAAAAAAAGAATTCCCCATATTTTCAGACTAAATTTTAAAATAGTTGAGAACAAGTAAATTCCTGCATAAGAATAAACAATGAAGAGGAGAAAATGATATGGTTTTGGATAGGCGAAATATAAAAAAGAAATGTTTAGGATGGCTAATACATATTTGTAATATGGGTTAGTCAATAAAAATTTTAACGTCATCATTAGCCCAATAAATAAGGCAATTAATATGTAAAAATCTATAGAACTAAATGGAAGCATGTTTAAAACTGTTGGTATACAAATTTAGCCGATGAACCCGTTTTGTTGTTGGGATGGTTATTTAAAGGGCTATATAAAAAATAAAAAGCCAATACAATAAATAAATAAACGAGAATATTTACAAAAAATCGAAACGCTAAGTTATTTTTCATTTTGAAAGTTTATATGTTTCTATAATAAATTTATCGGCTTTAAACCAACCATAGGTACTTAAATGCATAACGTCTGACAGAATGCCGTTATCGAATTTTGTTGAATCGTCGTTCCATAAATTGAGGCAAGGAAAATTGTTATTTTTAAGTTCATTAGTTATTGCAGTAATAAGAGGCGTAAGCTCTTTTGTATTAGTGTAGCAATAAGGACTAAGTGGCAACATGACGAAAGAAGCATTTACTTCTTTTGTTTTTAAAAGTTTAAGTAGCATTTTTAGATCTTTTAATTCTTGATTTGCGTCATCGCTAACTAAGGGTATTGTTCGGGTTTCCCCATTCACATGTTCTGAGTAATAGCTGTTTTCAATAAACCATTTATTATTGTTAGAGTTATTAATTTGTTGTTGTTTAGCCGAAACAAAAAGGCTGTCCCAATTAATAGTTAACGATTCAGCAACAATTGTTTTTCTTTTTACCGACGTAGTTTCTTCATAATTTGATTTTTTTAGATCTAACTTTAAAGTGTTTAGTACTTTAATGGTTTCATTTATTGGAAAATAGAAGGCTTTGAAGAAAATATTTTTTGAAGCTTGAGCTTCTAGGTAAAACATGGTTAATGTTAGGTCAGCATTACTAAATTCTGTGTAAAGATCAGAAATTCGTTTTGCTTCATATGCTTTAAATTCAGGAAGAGTTTTATTTTGAAAAATCTGGGTCAGATATCGCGACGAATTAAATTCTAAAAAAACGGATGACGAGGTGCCTTTTGCATATTCAGAAAACCAACCCGGCGATAACACAATTACAATAGGAGCATTTTTTAAACGTTTTTCGTTGGCCAATAATTGCGAGTAAATAGAAAAGCATTGATTGCCGGCATGACCCACACCTTTAAGTTGCGTTTTAAAATGGCTTGAAATAAAATTATAAGGATGAGCTTCTGTTTCGGACGCTAATTCAGAAGAGCCTAAAATAAAAATAGTTTCATTGCTATCTGTTGTGTTTAAGAACCGATCTTCATAATAGGTGGAGTTTCCAAAATTTGCGATGCAATTAAAAGAAGAATCAACTGCTGCATTTTGTTCCTGATAAAAAAAAACAGAATTTATTTTATCGCTAAATTTAAAAAAACAAAACAAAACGATAAATAACGGAACAAAATAAATCAGTATTATTTTTTTCATTAATACAAATTATTTTTTTTTAAGGTGTCGTAAATAAGGTCTATTGTATCAAAATTTTCTTCAATAAATAAATGTTGCGGAACCTGCTTCCCGATTTTTTCTTCGATTGCAACAAGCAAATCAACGGTTGAAATAGAATCCAATAATTTTGATTTAACTAACGACTCATCAAACCCAACTTTTTTAAAAGCTAAATTCATTACCTCTTCTTGTATGAAGACTTTAATATCGTACATAGATATGTTTTATAGTATTTTTTGTTGTTAAATAGTGCAATGCCAAGCCGGCAAGGCCCCATCAAATATATTAAAAAGAGGGGATTACGCCAAATTGCCAATTGTTTTAGTTATAAGGCTTATTACACCAATTTAATTGGAATTAGTTTGTTGGCGGTGTGCGTAATTTGTATCTCCTTTTTGGTTTTTTGTAAATTTTATGAAAATCCACTGCTGTAACAATAGTAAGTATTCCATCACCACCATAATCAACAAAGGGGGAGATAATGCCAAGATTTAGTTGTAAGATCAAACCCAAGTTCATATACCACAATTCTCTTCAGGCGTTTAAATAATGTATTCTCACAAAATCCGATCCGGGTATCCAAAAGAATTTTATACCAACAT
>JBEIEI010000218.1:0-3910 GCA_040382975.1 Flavobacteriales bacterium | reverse complement strand
ATATCTACCGCACAAGCTCTAACTTCACCTTTTTCAATTAATATAGTTCGTGCATGGGACGCAGGTTGCAGTTCGGTTAATTTAACCATTACTGTTCAGGCTAGTGCAAATTATACTGCCACAAATGCTTTACAATTTAGAACAGTTATGATTGAACGTTTGATCCAATTTAGCGTTCAGCCGGGGACAAACGGCGAAAAGAATTTTGAAGACGTAGCTATTAAATCTTTTCCAACTATTCAGAGTGGTTACTCATTGCCAACTGCATGGGTCGTGGGACAAGTTCATACATTTACACTTAATTGCCCAATACCATCATACACACGAAAAAAAGAAGAAATCGCTTTTGTAGGGTTTATTCAAGATGCTGCAAATAAAACAGTATTGCAAGCCTTTAGAGCCGATAAGGTTGCAATTCCAACAACTGCTTTAACAATGCTTGATACAAAAGTTGATGCTACTTGCACCTCTACAATTTCTCCTCAAATTACTGTTAAGAATAATGGCGCAAATTCAATAACTTCTTTTACGGTTACATCTTTTGTTGATGGAATAGCCGGAACTACTACGCCTTGGTCGGGCAATCTTGCAATTGGAGCTTCTACAACACTTCTTTTAAATACAACATCAACGCCAACAACATCCGGCGTTCATACTTATTCGTACACTTTGGTAATGGATAACCCGTACAATTTATTTACTGTTTCAAATAGGGTAAAATATCTTGTAGCTACCAATTATCAAGCCAGTCCTGTTGTTGAAGATTTTGCAATGTCTGCCTTTCCTCCATTAAACTGGACCGGCATTAATTCTAATAATGGGCCGTCGTGGAGCAGAGTTACTAATGTTGGGAGTTTTGGCAATGTATTAGATTACGGCGCTATAAAATTCGATTTTTATACAAACCCTGTATCCGGTGATGTGGATGAATTATACTTACCTCCAATGGATTTAAGTGGATCTGCAACGCCAAGTTTATCTTTTGATCTTGCAAAAGCACAAAGATTAAATGAGAATGATCAATTAGACATTCTTGTTTCTGTTGATTGCGGATTAACCTGGTCAAATGTTTATACTAAAGCTGGTCAGTTTTTAGCTACAAGCGCGGCAGTTACTAATGCGTTTATTCCTTCTTTATCACAAGACTGGATTACTGTAACAGTTGCGCTTACAGGGTTTGCGAGTCCAAATGTTCTTGTAAAATTTAGAGCAACAAATGATATGGGAAACAATATGTTTATTGATAATGTAAATTTATCTCAATCAAGTACTCTTGGTGTTTTAAAAAATAATTTAAATAATTCGGATGTTACAATTTTCCCTAATCCTGCAATTAATGAAACTGTTTTAAGGATCAGATCAGAGACTTCTGGTAGTTCGAATATTAAGATGTTTAATGCTATAGGCGAAATTATATATACAAAACAAGTAGTATTAAATTCGGGAGCAAACACTATTAAAATTGATACAAAAGAACTTGCAAGTGGAATTTATTTTGTAATAGTAGAAAATGGTAAATATTCAACAACAAAAAAATTAGTTATCTCAAAATAGGTCTAAATAATTTAGAAAAAGAAAAGGTTGCTTTATATGCAACCTTTTTTTATTTTTAACAGATATTTATTTGTTTTTAAAAATTTGATGTTTACCTTAGAATGTTAAGTTTTTATTAATACATCATTAAAACCAAATACATGAAGAAACAATTACTAAGTATTCTTGCGGAATCGACTGTGCTTACATCATTTGCTCAATTACCGGTTAGTACAACTCCACAAAACAGAAAAGTTGTTTTAGAGGAATTTACAGGAATTACTTGCCAATATTGTCCGGACGGCCACTTAAAAGCAGATCAAATAACAGCATTTTATCCGGGTAATGCCTATGCTATAAATATCCACACGGGGTCATACGCCAATCCCGCTTCAGGAGCACCTGATTTTAGAACTGCTTTTGGCTCAGCAATAGCTGCGCAAACAAACTTACTGGGTTACCCCGCAGGTACTGTAAACAGAACTTTAATTCCTGCAAATAGTCAAAACACGACTACTCCGGGAACGGCTCAAAGCAGAACAAAGTGGGCTAGTTCTAGCGCTTCAATAATTGCTCTTCCGTCAAATTTAAATGTGGCTTTACAAGCTACAATTGATGCGGTAACAAATATTTTAACAGTTCAAGCAGAGGTTTATTATACAGGTAATGGAATTAATCCGACTAATTATTTAAACATTGCTTTATTGCAAGATAGTGTACTTGGGCCTCAAACTTCAGGCGCAACCTATTACCCTGCCATGTGGTTTGCATCTAATCCTGTTGGTCAACAATATCAACACAATAAACTTTTACGTCATATGATTACCGGCCAATGGGGTGATGTTATACCAACAACAACAACAGGATTTACATTTGCAAAGACCTATACTTATACTATTGCTTCTCAATATCCTTTAACAGTTAGTGGAGGCGCAATAAAAACAAATGTGTTGCTTTCAAAATTGAAATTAGTTGCCTTTGTAACTGAAACACAGCAAAATATTGTATCCGGTTGCACCGGCCCGATTACTATTGTTAGCGGTATGCCTACCGGAGTTCAAAAATATGACCCATCTGAAGAATATTCAGCAACTGTATTTCCAAACCCTGCGGCAGAGAAAGCCACTCTTGCTCTGTTGATTAGCAAGCAGGAGAATGTTGTTGTGAAAATGTATAATATGTTAGGCGCTGAAGTTTACACTACCTCTTCAGATTTAGAAAAAGGAATTCATTCTATTGATTTAAATATTTCCGATCTACAAAGTGGAGTTTATTTTGTAAAAGTAATTGTTGGCAATAAAGAAAAAACACAAAAGCTAACTATCTCTAAATAATCGTTTAATAAATTAAATATAAAAGCTGGCCTTTTATGGTCGGCTTTTATTTTTTATTATAATTATAAAATATTTAAAATGAAAAAAATAATTTCTTTCCTAGTAATGAGTGTTTCTTTTGCCGGCGAGGCTCAGAGTTTTTCTCTTTATAAAACGGATGTAAATTTTGTGCCAACAGCAACACTTTCTAATGGTAATTATGTTTACGAATCAACTTCGGCAAACGCATTAAAAGTAACAAAGTTTAAAATAAAAAATAATGCAGCAGTAACTCAAACATTTAATGTAACGCGCTCTGTTGTTTCTCAGTCGCCAATATTAGACTTAAGCATAGTGGCAAATGCTCCAACAACTTATTTTTGTTTTGGTTTTAATTGTTTTACCCCTGCGGTAAACACCCCTGGCGCTGCTGACTATACGATATTACTAGCTTCAGGACAAACCAGTTCGGTATTTCCAACGGGAGATAATACCGTAGACAATAACCAGCCATTTTCTGTTGATCTTGAGGAGGGGCCTGCAACAGGAAACTATGTTGTGAAGTATAAATTATTTAATGTAGCAAACCCAAATGACAGCTTGGCTTTTTTTATAGGATATAATCAGCCCTTGGGATTAAAGACACAAGACCTTAATTCGGATTTTTCAGTTAATTTATTCCCAAATCCTGCAAACGAAAAAGCATCGGTAATTATAAATTCAATGGAGGTATCCGGAGTAAAAATTTCTTTAACGAATTCTATTGGACAGTTAGTTGAAAGTAACTATTATACAATAAACTCAGGATCAAACTTCTTAAACCTAAACTGTAATAATTTACCATCAGGATATTATAATTTGTTGATAGAATCAGAAAAAAGCAGTCAGAATAAAAAATTGCTGATCACTAAATAAATTCATTTAACTGTTTTTATTAGTGGCTATTTTTAAACTAAAACAGCCAATTTTTTTTTGACCAGTAAAAAACCCTTAAACACCTCATTTTAGTTAGTTTTAATCCGAAATATAAAGTTGGTATTTAACAAAATTCTAGTTGAATAATT
>JBEIEI010000217.1:0-3949 GCA_040382975.1 Flavobacteriales bacterium | reverse complement strand
TGAGCTAAGCTCCCAATCTTTTTGAGAAGTATTGGACTTCTTCATTTTGCTCTGAACCTCCCGATAGCTATCGGGATGAGCTAAGCTCCCAATCTTTTTGAGAAGTATTGGACTTCTTCATTTTGCTCTGAACCTCCCGATAGCTATCGGGATGAGCTAAGCTCCCTATTATCCGCTGTAGCTTTTCAGCGATGGCGGAATTTTTTTGGTGTGCAAATGTAATAGATTAATTTTAATTATTCAAAAAATAATTAAGATTTTTTTACATCTTCTAAACCAGAATCCGGAATAAGCATACCGTCTACTAAAACACGACCGCAATGCTCACACACAATGATTTTTTTATTTAAACGAATATCTAACTGACGTTGTGGTGGAATTTTATTGTAACATCCGCCGCAAGCATCACGCTCTACTGCTACAACCGCTAAACCGTTACGTGAGTTTGAACGGATACGCTTGTATGCATTCAATAAACGATCTTCGATATTTGCAGAAGCAACTTCGCTATCTTTCATTAATTCTTTTTCTTCTTTCTCAGTTTCAGCAATGATCTCATCTAACTCATCTTTCTTTGCTTTTAGATCTTTACTTCTTTCTTCAAATTCTATTTTACTTTTTTCAAGTAATTCAGTTTTGATGATAACGCTTGCTTTTGCCTCCTTCATGCGCTTTTCAGCTAATTGGATCTCTAAATTCTGAAATTCAACTTCTTTTGTGATAGCATCGTACTCGCGGTTATTACGAACCTTACCTTGTTGCGATTCGTATTTTTTAATATTTGCCTGAAAATCTTTAATGGCTTGTTTCTTTTCGTTCAATGTAGTTTCAAGTTCTGCAACTTCTTCTTCTACATTTTTTAAACGAGTTTCTAAACCTAAAACGGTATCTTCAAGATCAGCTACCTCTAATGGTAATTCTCCTCTAACAGTTCTTAAACGATCTATTTTACTATCAATTAATTGTAATTGATAAAGTGACTTTAATTTACCTTCAACCGAAGCGTCAATTTTTTCTTTAATTTTTGCAGCCATGTTCTAAAAATAGTTTACCGGATTTGTGTTTGTTTTTGATAAACGGATTGCAAATGTAGGAAATTTATTCTGAATAATCTCATAAAATATTTCAGGTGTAAATTGCTCTGTTTCAAAGTGCCCGGCATCAATTAATAATAATTTATTTTCTGCATCAAAAAACTCGTGGTATTTAAAATCTGAGGTAATAAAGGCATCAGCGCCACTATTTATGGCATTTTTCAATAAAAAACGGCCACTTCCCCCGCAAATTGCCACTTTTTTAATGGTTTTTCCTGATTTTTTAGTGTGTTTAAGACAGCCTGATAATAAACTTTTTTTAACATGCCCTAAAAAATCGTCTTCATTCATCCCTGTTTCCAATTCTCCGATCATGCCGCTGCCAATTTGCTGATGTTTGTTGGCAATGGAGTAAATATCGTAGGCAACTTCTTCGTAGGGGTGCGCTTTTAGCAGGGCCGAAAGGATATTTGCCTCTTTGTTAAATTCAAAAACAGTTTCTATCCTTATCTCTTTTTCGGTACTTAATTCGTTGGGTTTGCCAATAAACGGTTTTGTATCCGAATTTCCTTTAAACGTGCCTGTTCCTTCTAAATTAAAACTGCAGTTGGCATAGTTACCTATGTTGCCGGCTCCGGCATTAAAAATCGCTTCCAAAACGGCTTGGTGATGGCTTTCAGGAACAAAGGTGACCAACTTTTTAAGCAGATTACTTTTTGGGGCTAAAATGTGTAGGTTCTTTAAGCCTAATTTATCTGCCATTTTTTTATTTACGACCTGTTTTACATTATCTAAATTGGTATGTGCGGCATAAATAGCAATGTTGTTTTGAATGGCCTTAATGATAGTTCTTTCAACATAATTAGAACCATTTATTTTTTTTAGGCCGGCAAATAATATGGGGTGGTGCGCTATGATTAAATTACAATTATTTTTTATGGCTTCTTCTATTATCTCTTCCGTACAATCTAAAGTCAATAAAGCTCCTGTTATAGTTTGATCTTTTTGTCCGGTAATTAACCCGCAATTATCGTAGTCTTCTTGATAGGCAAGAGGAGCAAAGTTCTCTATCTCTGTAATAATTTCTTGAATGGTCATAGATGTGATTTTCTAATAAATAAAAAGACTTTAAATAAAAAATCCCCTCATTTTTGTGAGGGGATCTTTAGATCTTATTAATCAACTCTCGATTTATGATCCTCGATATTTGCAATTTCTTTTAATGCGTTAAACACTTCGTAGTCGGCTCTTCCGCCTGTAGCTTGGTCTAATTGCATTTGTTGCATTTTAATATCTATTGGTGATTTTGATTCTTCAATAGCTGTAACATTTAATACAAAAACACCATTATCGCCGGCAATTGCTTTACTTGTAGCACCTGCTTTTGTTCCAATTGCAGTACCCATTAAAATATCATCATGTCCTAATCCTTCAACGTTATGACTAGATAAAGGTAAACTCTCTTGTTTTTTTGCTTCTAATCCTAATTTTGTAGCAATTTCTTCTACGTTTTTAGACCCACTGGCTTTTGAATTAAATTCAGCTAAAAAGGTTTGAGCTTTTTTATCTTTAATAGTTAAAACTCTAACTTCTTCTTTTACATCTTCTAATGGTAAAATGCCTTTGTTTTTAATTCCTGCAACTTTTGCAACAACATGTTTATCTGCAAATGTGAAAATATTTACCTCGCCTTTTTTAGCAGTATAAACCCATTTAATTAATTCTTTAGCACCATCTAATCCCGGTAATTGACGATCGCTTTCCTTAATGTTATCTCCAATACGTTTAGTTAATTTTTTAGCGTCCACAGCTTTATCAAATAATTCACCGGTATTATTTTCTCCGGCAAATTGACTAGCAGTACCAAAAATAGTTTGGTTAGTTTCGTCGCTTGGCGCAATTAATTTAAAGATCTGAGCAACTTTATAAGTGTTGTGACGTCCTTTACTTACGTCTAATACTTCAATAATATGGAAACCAAATTGAGTTGGAACAACAGAAATATTACCTTTTGTACCCATTAAACCTGCATTTTTAAATGGTTCAACAAATCCTTTGTTCTCATCAAACCAACCGTAGTCACCTCCGTTAGTTTTGCTTCCACCATCTTCGCTAATAGTTTTAACTAATGTATCAAAGGTAACCTGTTTTGCTTTTATTAATACTAATAAACTATCCGCCATTTTTTTAGCTTGCTCTGGGCTACGTTTTGGTTGTTGTGTTTGAGGGTCAACAGTGCCAATTAAAATGTGGCGAACGCGAGCGCTGTCTGCAATTGAATTAACTGCTTGTAATTTGTAAACTTTAAAATAAGCTCCTTCGTTATAAGGACCAAAAACAGTTCCTGCAGCAGAAGTAAAAATAGCTGAGTCACGAACGATCATGTTCTTTTTGTTCATGTCCTGAATATTGATAGCACCATTTTCACTTTCTTGTGCAATAAATGCGCTATCTTCTCTGACAGTTTTTCCTTTAAATTCATCTGCAGCTCTTTGAGCATCTTTCCCTATTGCTTCAACATCTGAAGGGCTTGGAAGCACATCAAATGATACATACTCAATTTTACGGGTCGTTTCAGCGCTAGTAAAAAGGTATGAATTATCGTTGTAGAATTTTTGAATATCAGAATCAGTAACTTTTACAGTACTATCACTTACAGAATCAAAACGCTTAATAACATAACTGAAATTGATTTTATTTTGTTGTGCTTTAAAAGATTCTTTTGCCTCTACAGTAGTTGCATATAAGCCTTTACGAATAAGCGTTGCGTATTTTTCAGCATAACGCATGTTCTTAATATCATCTTCCATTTGTTTGATGAACATTTCCTGATCGCCAGTTGCATTTTGAACAAACGCACGGAATTTAGCCGGATCTAGACCTCCGTCAGGCCCTGCCAATTGTTCGTAAACCTT
>JBEIEI010000216.1:0-4119 GCA_040382975.1 Flavobacteriales bacterium | reverse complement strand
CCCTGATCAGCTAATAATTTTACTACTTTGGCCTCTGTAGCAATACTCGCGTGATCTGTGCCCGGCACCCAACAAGCGTTAAAGCCAAGCATCCTTGCTCGACGGATTAAAACATCTTGAATGGTATTATTAAGCATGTGCCCCATGTGCAATACGCCTGTCACGTTTGGCGGTGGTATAACTATTGTATATGCTTTTCGGTGATCGGGAGTTGACTTAAAAAAGTTTTTCTCTGTCCAGTAAGGATACCACTTACTTTCAGCCTCCTTAGGGTTATATGTCTTTGCTATCTCCATGTTAAAGTATCAAAAATTATTATGTTAAATTTCGCAAAAATACGCAAACAATTGCGTGTATGTTCTATCTTTATGGCACGATTATGGTATAAATTTACAACAACAAAAAAACTTTATTATGAAAAAATTAATTTTAACATTAGGATTAGTAGCAGGATTATCTGCTTTAACTATTGCACAAGAAGTTCACAGTGCAAATGACGGTCATGGTCATGCAGCAACAACAGACAACGCAGCCCCTGCTAGTTTAGCTGATATTAAATTAGACAAAACTACCCATGATTACGGAAACATTAAGCAAGGTGACAACGGTGAGTGTGAGTTTAAATTTACAAACAACGGTAAAGAACCATTGGTAATTACAAATTGCCAAGGAAGTTGCGGTTGTACAGTTCCACAATGCCCTAAAGAACCAATTTTACCGGGTAAAAGCGGCATCATTAAAGTAAAATATGACACTCAACGTGTTGGAGGTATCTACAAAACAGTTACTGTTAACTCAAACGCAAAAAGCGGAGTTCAAACTTTAACTATTAAGGGTAATATTGATGCTAAACCTGTTGAAGAAGCTTTCCCTCAAAACCCAACACCTCAAGGTGCTCCGGTTGAAAAGAAAGGTTAATAAATAATATCTAATATAAATGAACATGAAAAAGCTATTTTCTTTATTAGTAATGGTATTAGGCTTAAACTTTGGTTTAATTGCTCAAGAATCTACTATTCCTAACCCAGATCCTAACGCACCGGACATAAAATTTGAAAACGAAGTTTTAGATTACGGTGTAATTGAATATGATGCTAATGGAATAAGAGAATTTAAATTTACTAACATAGGAAAAACTCCTTTGACCATTACTTCTGTTACAGGAGAGTGTGGTTGTACTGCAACTACTATTGATGGTAAACCAGGCTGGCCTCAAGAACCAATTTTACCGGGAAAAGGCGGGGTAATTAAAGTGAAATATGACACTAAGCGTGAAGGTCGTTTTGAAAAGAACGTTACAGTTACGTCTAATGCAAAATTTGCCACTAAAAAAATTCGCATCAAAGGTGAAATTAAAGTAAAACCAGCTACCGGTGAAAATTAAAAATAATGATCTTAAAAAAAATCCCCTCGGTTACACCAAGGGGATTTTTTGTTTAAAAAAGATCCTGCCTTTTATATTTTTAATAGCCACCACATTGGCTAATGCCCAGCCAAAAATGGAAATAAAAGATGTTAAAAAAAACTTTGGTGTTGTAAAAAGAGGGGAACTTGTAAAACTCGAATATGACTTCACAAATATTGGCAATGAACCTCTAATAATTACTGATGCTGAAGTTAGTTGCTCGTGCACAAGCGTGGATTATCCCACACAGCCAATTTTACCCAATCAATCGGGTAAGATTATGGTAAATTTTGACACTAAAACAGTTTACGATAGGCAAGACCGTGTTATTATTGTTAGGAGTAACGACCCCCAATCACCTTCAAAAATACGTTATAAAGGAAATGTTTTAAGAAAATAAAAAAACTTGAAACTTTATATTAATCCTTAACCTTTAATTGCCTATAAAACTCTGAGGCAATAATAGCGCTTGCCATGGCAGCGTTTAAAGATTCGGTACCGTTGGTTAAATGAGAAGGAATGGTAATAGGTTTATTAATAAGTTTTAAATTTTCATCGCTAATTCCATTAGCTTCGTTTCCTATAACAATTAAACCATTTTTTAATTTATCCGTATAAATGTTTGTTCCTGTTAAAACTGCACCATAAATATTGGCGATGCTACTTTCCTTTACAAGCCTATCTAATTCGCAATAAACCACATTTACCCTTATAAATGCACCCATAGTAGATTGTATTACTTTTGGATTATAAAAATCACAAGTTGCAGATGAACAAAAAACACTTGTAACGCCAAACCAATCGGCCAAACGAAGAATAGTTCCAAAATTTCCCGGATCGCGAATATCATCTAAATAAAAAGAAAATCCATTTTTAAAATCAAACTCCTTTTCAGGTACATTAAAATAATGGCAAAGAGCTATAACCTGATTGGGATTATTTTGTAAACTGATCTTTTGCAATTCCTCATCGGTAACTTCAAAAAAATCGATATTTAATTGCCTTAATTGATCGTCATGAATGTATAAAAAATCTTTTGTTGCATATACACTTGACACAATTTCCCTTTTCTGAAGTAGTACCTCGGTTACAGATTTTACTCCCTCCACAATAAACAACCTTTGATCGTCTCTTTGCTTTTTGAGGTGTAATGATTGTATTTCTTTTATTTGATTTTTACTAAGCATAATTTAGCCTAAATTAGCATAATTAATTTAAGCCTTATAATTATTTACATAAAATATCTAACAGTTTGAATTTAAAAAAATTTATATCTGCTTTTCTTATTTTTTTGTTTGCTGAAATTTTTATTTCATGTAACCCCACAAAAAAATTATTGCCGCATGAATATTTACTTGAAAAAGTTGAAGTAATTAACACAAAACAAACCGACCAGCCTAAGGAAAATTTTGAAGCATTCTTTCGACAAAAACCTAACCGTAAATTATTTAGAAGCGTTCATTTTTTTGTTTGGTGGTATAATTTATTTGATGATGAAAAAATTAAACAAAAAAAGATACAACGAAATTTAAAATATGATAAAATTAATTCAGAAAGGGTTTTAAATAGCGAGGAAAAAAATGAAGAAAGAGTTAAGATAGGAAAAAAACCAAGAACACCAAAACTAAAGGATAAAACAAGTTCTTTATTTATTGAAAGTTTAAGAGATATTGGAGAGCCAGCAATAATTTTTGACTCTTCGCTTACAGAGCAAACTCGGCTCCAATTAAATAAATTTTTGTTTGGCAAAGGCTACTTTGATAACACCGTAACAGATACGGTTGAGTTTAGCCGTAATTCTAAACGCGCTACCACTAAGTATATCCTTCATCCAAACGATCCTTATAAAATTAACAAGCTTACCTATTTAATGGAAGATGAAAAACTTGGCGCGTTGGTTTTAAAGGACACACTTAACACCTTGCTTAAAGTTGACATGCAATATGACAGAGATAAATTTCAAGCCGAACAACAGCGCATTACGGAATTTGCATTAAACAACGGCTATTATTATTTTGAAAAAGCATATGTTGATTTTTATGTTGACACCGTCAAAAAAAATCATTCATTATCGGTAGTTACTAATTTAAAAAAATTCCAAAAGTCTTATAGCTCAAACGATGATTCGATAATTTATGTCAATCATCCAAGATTAAAAGTTGAAAACGTTTATATTATCACTGAGGCGGTATATGGGAATGTAAAAGATGCCCCATTTAAAGATACACTTAAAACTAAAAGAGACGGAACTGTTTTTCTATTAAATTCTCCTTTAGCATACAAACAGCCAATTATACTAAACAATACTGATATATATAAAGGCCAGTGGTTTAGTAAAGATACATCTGAATTCACCTATAAGCAACTTTTAGGATTGGGTATTTTTAAAAACGTAACCATACAGTTTTTAAAAAACGATCAATTCTCTAATCGCTTAGACTGTTATATCATTTGCAGCCCACTACTTAAACAATCATTAACAGCAGAAACAGAAGGAACAAACACAAGCGGAAATTTAGGAATTGATGGAAGTATTATCTATCAAAACAAAAATTTCTTTAAAGGTGGGGAATTAATTGAATTAAAATTACAGACAGCGATCTCGGCCCAAAAACAATTCTCAAAAGACACTACTTATATAAAAACAATTACCGATGTTGCCGATCTGAATAGATTGCAGCGCACGTTTAATACGATACAATTTGGCCCGGAGT
>JBEIEI010000215.1:0-4160 GCA_040382975.1 Flavobacteriales bacterium | reverse complement strand
TTATCAAACTTCCGTGAAGGTTTATCTATCTTAGAATACTTTATTTCAACTCACGGTGCTCGTAAAGGTTTAGCGGATACTGCGTTAAAAACTGCCGATGCGGGTTACTTAACTCGTCGTTTGGTTGACGTTGCACAAGATGTTATTATTACTCAAGCTGATTGCGGAACCCTACGTGGATTAAGCATGACGGCATTAAAAAATAATGACGATATCATTGAATCTTTATATGACCGTTTATTAGGTCGTACTACTGTTAGCGATGTTTATCATCCAACTACAGGAGAATTGATAATTGAAGGTGGTGAAATTATTACTGAGGACATTGGTGCAATTATTGATCAGTCTCCAATTGAAACTGTAGATATTCGTTCGGTATTAACTTGCGAAAGCCGTGTAGGTGTTTGTGCAAAATGTTACGGACGTAACTTAGCTAATGGACGTATCGTTCAATTAGGTGAGGCTGTGGGTGTAATTGCTGCACAATCTATTGGTGAACCAGGTACACAATTAACATTACGTACATTCCACGTTGGAGGTACTGCATCTAATACTGCAGCATCATCTAAACTAGAAGCAAAATACGATGGTATAATTGAAATTGATGAATTACGTACTGTTGAACGTGTTAACCCTGATGGCAAAAAAGCTAATGTGGTAATTGGACGTTCTACTGAAATGCGTATTATTGATTCTAATACCGGAATTACTTTAACTACCGGTAACATTCCTTACGGTTCGCAGCTTTACATTAAGCCAAGCAATAAGGTTAAAAAAGGTGAGTTAATTTGTGATTGGGATCCGTACAACGCAGTAATCGTTTCTGAATTTGCCGGATCTTTAGAGTTCGAGCACATTAAAGAAAACGTTACTTACCGTGAAGAATCTGATGAGCAAACTGGTTTCCGTGAAAAAGTAATTATCGAAAGTAGAGATAAAACTATGAGTCCTTTAATGAGAATCGTTGATAAAAAAGGCGAAGCTCTTAAAACTTATAACATTCCGGTTACAGCTCACATCATCGTTAACGAAGGTGATAAAATTGAGTTAGGACAAATATTAGTTAAGATCCCTCGTGTTACAGGTAAAACAGGTGACATCACCGGTGGTTTACCTCGTGTAACTGAGTTATTTGAAGCTCGTAATCCTAGTAACCCTGCTGTTGTTTCTGAAATTGACGGTATTGTTACATTTGGTAAAATTAAACGTGGTAATCGCGAAGTTTTAGTAGAAGCTAAAACTGGTGAGCAACGCAGATATTTAGTTAACCTAAGTAAACACATCTTGGTTCAGGAAAATGATTTCATTAGAGCCGGTGCTCCGTTATCTGACGGTGCTACTAGCCCTGGCGATATCTTATCTATTAAAGGACCAACTGCTGTACAAGAATACTTAGTTAATGAGATCCAAGAGGTATACCGTTTACAAGGTCAAAAATTAAATGATAAACACTTTGAAACTATTGTTCGTCAAATGATGCGTAAAGTTGAAATTGTTGATCCGGGAGATACAGTGTTCCTAGAACAACAATTAATAAACAAAGGCGACTTCATGACTGAGAACGATAATATCTTTGGTAAAAAAGTTATTTTAGATCCGGGTGATAGTACTGAATTAAAACGTGGTCAAATTATTACTGCTCGTAAATTCCGTGATGAGAATTCATTACTCAAACGCAGAGATAAAACACCTGCTGAAGCAAGAGATGCTGTTCCTGCAACTGCAAATCCAATACTTCAAGGTATTACACGTGCTTCATTACAAACTAATAGTTGGATAAGCGCTGCATCTTTCCAGGAAACTACTAAAGTATTAAACGAAGCTGCTGTTAGCGGTAAGGTAGATACCTTATTAGGATTAAAAGAAAACGTAATTGTTGGACATTTAATTCCTGCGGGAACAGGCTTACGTCAATACGAAAAATTAGTTGTTGGTAGCAAAGAAGAGTACGAGCGCTTAATGGCAACTAAAGAAGAAGTTGAAGAAGAAGCTAATTAATCTTTTATCTAAATTTTATATTAAAAACCCCAATAGAAATATTGGGGTTTTTTGTTTTACTCAGAAAGTTAAGGTAGTTGCATTCCTCCTCCGTCGCATTGCGACACCTCCTCTTGAAGAGGACACTAAACCTGCTTACACCTAAGCAAACAAAGTATCTCCCTCTGGAGGGAGTGTACGAAGGACGAGGGAGGATTTTTTATTACTTTAATATTTCGTAACTTTAATTATATAAAAAAGATACAAATCATTTAATTTGCGCCGACAATAAAATAATTGCAATAAAACAAAGAGAGAATCTAATAGAATTACTCGACCTTTTAACCAGCAAAGAATCGCGATGCTTTTAAAAGATAATAACTGGGGGGAATTAACACAAATGCCAACGTTACAAAAAAAATTTAACTCTACATTAAAAAATCATATACCAACAATGAAAAAAAATATTATTCTTCTTTGCTTCGTTATCATCCTTCTACCCTCTTCTATTTATGCTTGGGGTAGCAAAGGACATAAAATTGTTGCGGCCATTGCAAAACAATGTTTAAGCAAACAAACAATAGACTCTGTACAAAACTATTTAGGCACCATGAGTTTTGAAGATGCAAGCGTATGGATGGATGAAGTAAGATCTGATCGTGCTTATGATTACTTAAAACCTTGGCATTATGTGAATGTAGAAAAAGATAAAACCTACGTTAAAACAAAAGATCCTGAAGTGGTGAACGAAATTGAAATTGCAATAGCAACATTAAAAGAAAAAGGAGTACGTGATAAAGACAGAATTAATTTTGCGCTTAAAGTTATCTTTCATTTAATTGGCGATATACACCAACCCCTGCATTGCGGCTATGCCGATGATAAAGGCGGTAATAAAATAGAAGTGCAGTACTTAGGTAAAGGAAGTAATTTGCATAAGGTGTGGGACTCTGAAATAATTGAGGATGTAAATATTACCTTGAGCGATTGTTTAAAGCTTGCCAATACACTAAACGCCAACGAAAAAAAGAAAATGCAAAACAACAATGTAGAAGTGTGGATGAATGAAGCCAGAGAATTGTTACCGGAGGTGTATAATTTTGAAACAAAAATAAAACAAGATTATATAGATAAAAACAAAGCCGTAATAGAAAAACAATTGGTAAGAGCGGGCATACGACTGGCAATGGTTTTAAACGAAACGTTTAAGAAATAATAAACTCAGTACTACCCCACTCTAGCAATTAGAAAGGGTTTGTTATGCAGCGTTGTGAACGTATTGCTTAATTGAGTTTAAGTCCTTTTGTTTGTGTGCTTTTTCGTCTTCAATGTCGAAGTCGTCTTGAAGTCCAAGCCAAAATTTGGCAGAATTACCAAAAAATTTAGACAGTCTCAATGCTGTGTCTGCAGTAATTCGTCTGTTGCCCTTAATAATCTCAGAAATACGTGTCTGCGGAATTGAGATTTCTTTTGAAAGTCTATAAGCGCTTAATTCGAGAGGAATCAAAAACTCTTTTAATAAGACTTCACCTGGATGAATATTTTTTAATTTTTTCATTGTCATTTGTTTTTAATGATAATCTATCAATTCAACATTAACAGCGTTTCCATTTTCCCATTTGAAAATTATGCGCCATTGATTATTTACCCGAATAGAATAAAAGTCTTTGAGATTGCCTTTGAGTTTTTCAAGTTTATTCGAGGGTGGAATCATAAGATCTTTTATGTCAAAAGAGTTATTAAGCATTCTTAATTTTCTACGGGCAATTTCTTGTATATCTGTCGAAAAACCTTTAACCCATTCACCGTCCCAAATTTTTTGTGTGGTCTTGTCGCCAAATGAAACAATCATACTTACCGTTTACGTTACTAACGTCAAAGGTAAGTAATTATTTAAATATCTGCAAATTTATTTTTTTGACCGAATTTGAGGTAAATGCCTGTCTGAAAAATGCGACCTAACTAATCGCTAAGTCCAATAAGAACCAGATACAAACGGTTACAAATAATTACAAGCGATTAGTATCTAAAATATAAGATTTTAAGAATGAAAAAATATAAACCTACGATAATCTACAACGATTTAACAACCTGTGGAGGCTATAAACACTGAAAATACTATACAAATAAATTTTACCTTATATAGGTAATTATACCTTCTGAAAATAGGTATAGTTACCTAT
>JBEIEI010000214.1:0-4215 GCA_040382975.1 Flavobacteriales bacterium | reverse complement strand
GAATTAGAGCGTCCTTATAGAACGCCTGCGCTTTATTTAGTTGGAACATTAGGCGTAAGTTTTAATATATTTTTAATGTGTTTTGTTAGACCTGAAACTTGGGTAGCCTTTTTAATTTGGGGCACTTTGGGTATAATTGTTTATTTCTTATACAGTAAACGAAACAGTAATCTCGAAAAGAATAAAGATAAAGAAGTAGATTTTCTTTAAAACAAAAAAGGCGGTGTTAGTTAACACCGCCTTTTTTAATATTTTTTATTAGGCTTTAAAATCAAACAGGTAATAGGCATTATTTTTTGCAGAATAAATTGTTTTTAAATTCAAAGAGTCTGCAAAACCTTTTATAAGATCTATTCCCAAAGTATTTTTTGCAACTAATTCGCTAAAATCAAAGCCGCTGCCATTATTACCAATTTTTAATTCTAATGCGGTTTCTGTTATCTTTTTCAGGCTAATAAATACTTCATAATTCGTTTCTTTTTCGGAAGCGTGTTTAATTGAATTTAAAAGAATCTCAGAAACAATTAAACCCAAACGAATGAATTTTTTATTGGAAATGAAAAAAATTAATGTCAACTATACAATTATGATTTATTTGTGGATAGGTTACTCTAAATTCAATAACTAATTCTTTAATATAATCCGATAGGTTGATCTTTGAATACAAATTATTTTTATCGAGCATATCGTTTATCTTAAGCATCGGGAATATTCGCTGTTCGCATTCTTCCAATAAAACTTTAGATTCGTTACCTTCAACTCTTGATTTACTTAATCGCAATAAACTAATTAAAATAGATAAATTGTTCTTTACACGATGGTTAATTTCTTTTAAAAGCAATTCTTTTTCCTCTAATGCTTTTTCTAATTTATTTTGTGCGGCTCTTCTTTTTCTACTTTCTAGGTTAGAGGCCAGAACAAACGATACACTCAAACAAAAATTTATTTCATCTTTCTTAAATTCTTTTTGGCAATCTGTTTTTTCATAACACATAACACCAACTAATTCAACGGATATCCTTAAGGGAATATCTAGTAAAGTATAAATGCTATTTTGTTTGGAGTAGTTTTCGTTAAACTCTTTAGTAAATGGGTGATCGTAAATATTTTTGGCAATAATTATTTCTTTTGCACTAAGTGCTTTAAAATAAATTGGGTAATCTTTTTTTTAATAAAGCACTGTTCTTTGAAAATTGTTTATTTCGGGTATCAAACTCTTCAATTGAAATTAATGCAGAATGATCGTGATTAAACAACCAAACATTCATTCGCTCCATTTTTAAACACTGTAAAAATGTGTTAAGTAAAATCGGTCATAATAACATCAATATCCTCTCTGTGTAAGAAATGAATTTTTGATATACTATTTAGTTCTTCTAAAAGATTAATGTCTTGTTCTTCTACCATGAATATTGAATTTATATTGAAGATTGAAGAATCCTGAATAGAAACAAATCAATTTAATAATTTATGCACGTGATGGAACACGGATTTTACTGATCAAACTGATCTGCACGGATATAATTAGTAAGTTATAATTGAGATGTGTAAAATAAAAAGATCTGTACAAACCAGTAAAATCGGTTTTATCTGTGTTCTATCCTGGTAATTAACTCAACTTCTGATACGTTTGCCACCACCTGTCTGGTATCTCGTTATTAATGGCTAATTCATAATCTTTATAACTGCAAGGAATTAATGTGTGACGCTCGAATTTAAGGTCTTTGTGCGGAGGGTAAGGAATTTCCATCCACCAACGATCGCTTTTTTTACTCTTGTAAAAATTAATTTCATATTTATCGTCTTGCAATACAACGTGAAAACGAATATAGTCGGGATTAGTGCGACTAGGAAAATCATTTTTACGATTATAAAAACCATCAAAAAAGCACCAGATCATTTGAGCAGCTAAATGTGCTGTTTTTCCGTTTTGATCAAATTTTGGATTTATCTCGTAAAGGCCAATAGACGAAAGTTTATCATTCATACCTGCATAGCGCATTATCTGACAAGCCTCTTCTGCATAAAAGCCATTTGGTGAGGCATTAGGATTTGCGGGCGCATCGGAATGTTTAATGGCGCTAATATCAAAAGTGATCATGTCTGACTGACGAATAATAGGTTCTGCGTCTTCTATCTTATCGCGAATTTGTCCTAAACGATATACATCAAAATACAAACGATTCATCATTTGCAAACTGTTTTGATCTACCAAATAAGTTTGATAGCCAATGTTGCTATAATTAAATAGGTAGTTAGGTTGATGTAAAATTATTTTTCCTAAGTAAGAGGTATTGGTAATATCTTCATCCGGATTGCCAAGATCGAACACACTGTCTATAGCCGAAATATTAATGGTTTGCTCAAGATCCTTATAACCTAAGAACTGAGCGTAGGTGAGGTCTTGTGAGCCGCCAATAATTATTGGGATTATATTTTTTCGAATTAAATTATCTACCGTACTTCTTAAAGCAAAAAAAGTATCATCGGTAGAATGTCCGGGGTTAATATTACCAAGATCGGCTACCTTTAAGGTAAAACCGGTGTCGTATAATTTATATAAAAACTGTCTAACCGCATCCGGTGCGAGGCTGCAACCTTCATTATTTTCGGCATTACGCTCTTCGCAAACACCAATAATTGCCATGTCTATCCCTTCAAGATCAGGAAAATCATCCATTTCTTTATGGATAGAGAATAAATTACCTAGCTGGGTTTCTTTTAAATTATGATAATTATTAATATCCTCAATATTAACCGGACTAAAAAAATGCGCAATGTCGCTCATGTGTGAATGAATTTTATTTAAAAATAGGTTTCATTTGTAAGTGAATGAGCAGGGGAGGAGCTATTATATTAACAAGGTGTTATTAGGAACTATGAAGTCGTTTATAATTAATGTCACAACGAGTAAGATTTGCGCCTCTTTTCATCCCGATAATTATCGGGACTGTATCGATATGCTTTGATTATGTTCTCGATACTCCCGATAGCTATCGGGATTGCAAGAGGCAGGCCCGCCAGAACGAATCTTTCGGGCTGGCAAAAATCACTCGAACTGACAATATGTTTTGGAAAGCATATGGTATTTATTTGGGGCGTTATCTGAGATTTAACAGTTGAGACCTTGTTTCTGATCCGTTTAACCTTGCTAGGTAAATGTTTTATTCGGTTTTTAGCCAAAACTGTTATAAAGAAACGCTTTCGGTAAGCATTACATTCACAATTTTTTTATATTTAGTTTTTGAAATACTAGCCTCACTAAAAAGTGCAGTAAACACCCAACAAAATGAATTATCTTAAAAATAGATCTAAAGCCTTTGGTTTTGCCTTTTCAGGCCTTGGTGCTGCATTTAAAAGCGAGATAAATTTGCAGTTACAACTTTTTATTGCTGTTATGGTAATTGCAGCTGGGTTTTATTTTTCAATTTCAAATCAAGAATGGATCGTCATTTTGTTTTGTATTGCACTTGTTCTCGCATTAGAAATGTTTAATTCGGCCATCGAAAAACTTTGTGATCTTTATACAAAAGAGCATAACCAAAAAATTAAATACATTAAAGATGTTTGCGCAGGAGCTGTTTTAATAACTTCAATTGTTTCAGCTATTATTGGCAGTATGATATTTTGGCCTTATCTAGTTAAGTTAATTTAATCCTATATTTAAAGTTAACATCCCGTTTTCAATAACTTTTTTAATTTACTAGTTATCAATGACTAGGCTTCTATAAATTAGAGCTATCAGATCCATCCTTGTATATTCAATAAAAGACAGTAATCGATTAAATTACATTTTAAGAACCTTGCTTACCGGTGCTTTAGGTCTTGAGGTTAAATCTTGTTATGATCTTGAAGAATTTAAGAAGTCAACTTTACCGAAAATTAATTATTCGAATATTAACCTTGAAAATTGTTTGAGTATAAAACCACATTCTATTTTATTTGATGTGGGTATAAAGGATTATCCGATTGAGGTAAATAATCATCAGCAATTTTTTAAGATCTTTTTTAAGACCTCAAACACACAGATCTCATTCGATCTTTTTGGTGCTTCATTTTGGTTATTATCGCGTTATGAAGAGTATTTGCCTTTTAAAACCGACAAGCATAACCGTTTTAATTATAGGTCGAGTTTGGCTTATCAATATGATTTTATTCAAAAGCCATTAATAAATTTGTGGCTAAACGAACTGCAGGGGTGTTTAAAAGAATTTT
>JBEIEI010000213.1:0-4284 GCA_040382975.1 Flavobacteriales bacterium | reverse complement strand
GTCATAGAACCGGGGCACGCTCCGTACCCCTCTGGATGTCAGAATCGCTCCGAGCCGTTACCGGTGCAGAGCCTTCCTGTCGCGGTTGCGCATGATGCTGAACGCCGCCACGGTCTTGAAGTTATCATAAAACTCTTCCCAGCGGTTACAAGGTTTACCGGTACAGTATTCTTGAATGGCAATTAATTTTCCGGTTTTAGAATAACTTTCAATTTTACCTTGGCGTTTATCTTTTTCAAAATTTCCTTTACTTTCTAATTGTCCATTGTCATAAAAGTAGATCCACTCACCTTCTTTTTTACCTTTCTCAAAATTTTCGCGACTCTTTACTTTTCCGTTCTCGTAAAAGGAAGTCCAAGTGCTGTCGGCAAGATTATCGGTAAATTTTGTAAGCTGCGATATTTTACCTGATTTAAAATAATAAACATTAGTGCCGCTTTTTTTGCCTTTTTCGTAACGCTCCCTGGCCTTTTTAGTTCCGTCTTCGTAATAAAACGTCCAAATGCTATCTTCTTTTCCTAAATACTGATTAAGTTTTCCTGAATAATAATAACCTTTAGATAAAACATTTCCACTTTGATAGTACTCGGTATAAACTCCGTGGGGCATACCTTTGTAATAATCGGTTTCGGATTTTAACTGTGTTTCTTTAGCATCGTAATACTCTTTTTTTAATTGAGATGATACATTAAGGCTGAGGGCAAAAAGAAGAATAAAAATTAAAAATCGCATAGGGTAAATTTAATGGCTATAATGCTAAAGAAGCCCTTTAGTTACATCTTTTGTAAACAATAGTTAGGTTGAAAAGTAATGATTAGGCTAGAAAAGCTCTAAGAGAAGAAATTAATTAACAATAAATTTTTTAGAAACGGTTTTCCCGGATATTTTTATTGACAAAAGATAGTTTCCCGATTTTAAGGTTTTTTTAGAAATGGTAAATATTTGTTTACCTGCGGTTCCGGAAAAAACCTCCATACCTGCATCGTCAGTAATTGTAATTTGTGGTTGTTCTTTTTCATAAACTCCGGTAGAATATAGCTCTAGAATATTTTCATAATCCATACAAGTGATAAATACACTTTGTTTCTTATGTTCATTTTTTTTGCCATATGTCATTTTTCCTTTAGATCTAAACTTAGAAGTTACAAGCACCGGTGCAGATTCTTCTATATTATTTTTTGCAAGAGTTTTATTGTTTGATTTATCATTTTTATTTCCGGCAAAATCTTTACTCCAAACTCTTACATAATCAATTTCTAATTTTGCTACTGTTGTATCTTTTACAGATGGCCCCGGATGAAATGGACCGTCGTCACTAGGCACCGCAATATTAAACACTAGATTCTTTTCTTCAGAAAATTTTACGTTAGCTACACCTATACACTCCCCGTTCAAATAAAATTTTATTTTTTCACTTTCCCAATCACATGCAATTATATTAAAGCCTTCGGTAAAATCGTAGTCAGTTTTTACCCAACCTCCATAGCTCTTTTTCTGTAAAAATAATTTAACCAGATCGCAACGGTTTGGACAATGCGTGTCAATATGAATTTGATTCTTTCTTTCGGTTTTTCCCTCAAGCATATCAATTTCTTCGTTTGGAGTGCCTCCATACAGCCAAAATGCGGGCCAATAGCCTTCTTGTTTTGGTAATTTAATTCTACATTCAAAATATCCTTTATTAAATTTTTTAATGCTTTGAATCATACCGGATGTATACTCAAAACTAGTTTTATTAAACGAGTAAAACTTATCGTTGTTTTTAATAGAATCGTTGTCGTTTAGGTAATCGACAATTCTTGCCTCGATTTTTTCCTTTTTGGAAGTTAGAATGAGGGTGCGGCCGTTTAAAAAATGATTTTTTCCCTCGGTATAATACTGTTGTTCTTTGTTGGCAAATATTGTTCTTCCCCAACCATAACTATATTTCCATTTATCGGTATCAATCTTTTTATCATTAAACTCATCTCCATCAGCATAATTCCAAGTGATTACCGTATCCTCACTAATCTGCCACATTACTTGTGCTTTTATACTTAAAAACAAAAAAACGGTGCTAAATAAAAAAATTATTCTTTTCATTTAAAATTAATCATTCAATTTCAAAACGGCCATAAACGCGCTTTGCGGAATCTCTACAGTCCCAACTTGCTTCATTCGTTTTTTACCTTCTTTTTGTTTCTCTAATAATTTACGCTTACGGCTAATATCACCACCATAACATTTAGCGGTAACGTCTTTACGTATGGCACTAATAGTTTCGCGAGAAATAATTTTTGCACCAATTGCTGCTTGAATGGGAATTTCGAATTGTTGTTTTGGTATTAATTCTTTTAATTTTTCGCAGATCTTTTTACCAAATTGATACGAATTACTTCTGTGAATTAAGCATGATAAAGCATCCACAGGTTCGCCTTTTAAAAGGATATCTAATTTAACAAGATCCGATTCGCGCATGCCAATAGGATGGTAATCGAAGGAAGCGTATCCTTTTGAAATGGATTTTAAACGGTCAAAGAAATCAAACACCACTTCGCCTAATGGCATTTCAAATACTAACTCTACGCGATCTGCCGTTAAATAATTTTGCGTTACTATTTGTCCACGCTTTTCGATACACAAACTCATTACCGGACCAATAAAATCGGATTTAGTAATGATATTTGCTTTAATATAAGGCTCTTCGATATAATCAATACGGCCCGGATCGGGCAGATCGCTTGGGTTATTTACCGTTACAATATCTCCATTTGTTTGATAGGCAATGTACGAAACGTTAGGAACGGTTGTAATAACCGTCATGTTAAATTCACGCTCTAAACGCTCTTGCACAATTTCCATGTGCAACATGCCCAAGAAACCGCAACGAAAACCAAAGCCTAATGCTAAAGATGATTCTGGTTCCCATGTTAAAGAGGCATCGTTTAGTTGCAGTTTTTCCATACTGTAACGCAACTCTTCAAAATCTTCAGTATCTACAGGATAAATACCAGCAAAGACCATTGGTTTTACCTCTTCAAAACCTATAATTCCTTCAGCACAAGGTTTGTCAAAATGAGTAATGGTATCGCCCACTTTAACCTCTTTTGCACTCTTAATTCCAGAAATAATATAGCCTACGTCGCCCGTGCTTAGCTCAGGGCGAGGCTCAGGCTTTAATCTTAAAACACCAATTTCATCTGCATTATAAAACGCACCTGTGTTTACGAATTTTACTTTTTCGCCTTTTTAATTGTACCGTTAACGATTTTAAAATACGCAATGATCCCTCTAAACGAATTAAAAACACTGTCAAAGATCAAGGCTTGCAAAGGCGCAGCAGGATCGCCAACGGGTGGCTTTATTCGCTCAATAATAGCGGCCAGTATTTCTTCAATACCCATTCCGGTTTTTCCGCTGGCAGGAATAATATCTTCTCTTTCGCAACCAATTAGATCAACAATTTGGTCTTTAACCATCTCCGGCTCTGCGCTTGGCAGATCCATTTTATTTAAAATTGGGATGATGGTTAAGTCGTGCTCCAACGCTAAATATAAGTTAGAAATTGTTTGCGCCTGAATTCCTTGCGCCGCATCTACAATCAACAAAGCGCCTTCGCAGGCAGCTATAGAACGAGATACCTCGTAACTAAAATCAACGTGACCGGGAGTGTCAATCAAATTCAAAACAAATTTTTCGCCTTTGTAAGGATAATCCATTTGAATAGCGTGACTTTTAATTGTAATACCTCGCTCTTTTTCAAGATCCATATCATCTAATACCTGCGCTTGCATGTCGCGCTTATTTACAGTGCCGGTATATTCTAATAAACGATCTGCCAGGGTGCTTTTTCCATGGTCGATATGTGCAATAATACAAAAGTTACGAATGTTTTTCATTTTGCTGATCCTACTCTCTCTCTAAATTAATTTAGCCGTAAATATACAAAAAAAGTAGTCTTTTTACGTGTATTTAATTGGTACTATTAGAATTTGGCGCTACTTTCGAAAGACATATGAGAGTCATTCTTTTAGGAGTTTTAGTGTTTTTTAATTTGGTTGTGTTTTCGCAAAACTCATCCTATAGATCCATAATGAAGGAACAAAACGATCATTACCGATCTTTTAACCTAAAAACAGACGAACAATTTGATAGCCTAAGAATAATTGAAACTGGTGTTGATAATAAAGATCAGCGATTAACTGCAAGCAACTCATCAACCTGCATCTTAAATAAACGGGTTTTTGGATGGCATCCTTATTGGGTAGGCACAACCTACACCGCTTATCAATGGAATTTGTTAAG
>JBEIEI010000212.1:0-4314 GCA_040382975.1 Flavobacteriales bacterium | reverse complement strand
TAAATGTTAGACCAAGCAAAACCCCAATTATTATTAGAACTTATTAAAATGCCCATGCCTTATGGCAGATACAAAGGCGTAATACTTTACAAATTGCCCGTTTCTTATTTGGAATGGCTTAATCGTAAGGGTTTTCCAGCGGGTAAGTTAGGCATGTTATTGCAAACACTTTACGAAATAAAATTAAATGGTTTAGAGTTTTTATTAGAGCAAATAAAAAGAGATCAGGCAAAAATTAGTTAAGGTCTTTTTTCTCTTTGAAAAGGAATATTATGTAAAATTTTCTTTTGTGAAATTCCGTTTTGTTTTTTTGTTTGTTTTGTAAAAAGTGAGATTAAGCTTTTTTTTGTTGCGAAAAATGCAAAAAAATAGTCCTTTTTTTGTTTTCACACCCCTCTTTTTTTAGTTTTTATCATTTCGCCTTCTTTCGTTTCAATTTCCCGTAAGTTTTCGAAGTTCATTAAGTTCACTTTTGTGTTACAATTTTTTATTAATCAAAAACAAAAAAACAGAAAACAAAAAATGAAAACACAACTATTACTATTAAGCTTTATTCTTTCAGGAATTTTTATAAAGGCACAATCTTGGGTTTCTTATGATGTAAATCACGGTTTGGCCAATAACAATGTTCAAAGTATTGCCATTGATGGTTCTGGCAACAAATGGTTTGGTACTTACGGCGGCGGTATTTCAAAATTTGACGGTAATAACTGGACAACTTTTACTGCAGTAGACGGCTTAGTTTGTGATTTTGTAAGAGTAATAAAAATAGATGGTCAGGGAAATTTGTGGATAGGCACTGACGGCGGCATTTCAAAATTTGATGGCGTTAACTGGATCAATTACACAACGTTTAACGGCTTGTCTAATAATTTAGTTTATGGGATAGAAATTGATGCCAATGGCAATAAATGGTTTGCTACAAATATGGGCGTTTCAAAATTTAATGATGTAAGCTGGACAATTTACACTACTGCCTTTGGTTTGGTAAATAATATTGTTACAAGTATTGCCATCGATCCAACAAATAATTTGTGGTTTGGTACCTGGGGTGGCGGTGTTTCTAAATTTAATGGCACAAGCTGGACAAGTTATTCTCAGGCAAATTATGTGAATGTTATTAAGCCGGATGTACTTGGAAATATTTGGTTTGGCACCGCAACAGATCTGAAAAAATTTGACGGTACCAATTGGACAAATTACACAACCACAAATGGGCTAGCTGCTAACAATGTAAATGCAATTGCCATTGATCAAAATAATAATAAATGGTTTGGCACCAATGCTGCAGGTGTTTCAAAATTTAACGGAAATGCTTTTGTAAATTTTAATACAAGTAATGGCCTTATTGGAGATCAAGTAAATTGCTCTGTTACTGAAAGTAATGGTAATGTATGGATAGGGACTTTAGACGGCGTTTCACTTTATACTCCAATTGAAACAACTATTTTGGAGAATAAAAAAGCAAATACCATTTTGGTTTTTCCAAATCCGGCAACCGATGTTGTTAAAATAAATGTTGATGATGAAATGCTGGGTTCAAATTACAAGATCACCAACGATATTGGTAGAATTGTTTTAAGCGGACAAATTAATTTTACAGAAAATGAAATAAAAATAGACGGCTTTGTGCCGGGTATTTATTTTTTACAAATTACAGGCAATAAGGGTCAAATAGTTAAGATCGTAAAACAATAATATAATAAAAGGAAAATAATTTATTTTGATCAAATTGTAACCAAGTTGCAGATTTAGGTATTATAGGAGTATGAAACCGCATAAATATAAAAATTGTTATACCTGTGCCGTTAACTCATTTGAGGCATCGTTTACTGAATATAAACGCAGGGTAGGTCTTTCAAGATTATATTTAGTTTTGTCGTTTATGTTATTTGCCTCAGCTATTATTTTTAGTTATATAAGTATTGTAATTGGTGCGGTCTTATTAATTATTTCTTTTTTTTCCTTTCTTGTATCTAAACGCCATTCATACGTAGCGTCTATTGCCGAACGATTTTTTATTAATAAGCATTAGTTTTACCATTATTATAATAAGCGTATTGATTAAATTGATAAAATAAAAAAGCCGTTTCCATATGGAAACGGCTTTAGTTAAAAAGAATAAGAATTAATTATTTAATTATTTTATAATTACTTTTTAAATCACCATTGCTAACGCTCATGAAGTAAACACCATTAATTAAATTACTGGTATTAATATTAATTTCTTCTTGATCTGAAGTTTGGTTAATTAATACTTTTCCATTAATATCTAACACAGTAATAGTCAATTGTGAATTTGAATTATTTTTTACTGTTAAATTATCTGTAAATGGATTTGGGAAAATGTTTAATAGATCGTTTAGTTTTGATTTTTCTCCAATTGCAGTAGTTGCTAAAGATGGTAATTGTACTAAATTTCCACCGCTTGCTAATGCAGCCCATAATCCGAAAGCAGGACCAGTACTGTTTACAGCCGGATTTAAAAATCCACTTGCTAAAACTGTAATTGCTTTACCTGTTAAACTTAATGTAGCTAATGGAGCTAAATAAGATGCAACTGTAGTTGTTCCTACAACATTAGTAACTGCAAGAGAATAATTATTTGTAGGTAGTTGATTATAACCAGCACCATTGTATGTGCCATAAGCCATATTAGTTGCAATTGTTCCGCCACCTGCAGCAACTACATTAACAGCTGGTGCATCAGTAGCGCCATGGAAAATAAGCACATCTGTATTTGCCGGATTAATTGCTCTTTCTCTTACGCTTGCGTTAGCAACTAAAGTAAAAGGAGTAACAGTTGAACTAGGAGAATATCCAATCGGAGAAACAATTCCACTTGCAATTAATTGATATTTAGCTGTTGGAACTAAATTGTATGTAAAGTTTGCAATAGCAGTTGCAACACTTGTGCTTGTTGGTGGCGCTATTGATAATGTTACAACCTGTGCAGTTGGGATATCAATAAATGGAGTTGCGGTTCTGAATGTAAAATTATCGGCGATCAGAATAGCGTTAGATCCTGTTGTTGCTGACTTTAACCAAACATCTACCTGAGTTGCTGCAGCATCTGCACAGTTATGAATTGCTTGTAAGCGAGTAGAAGTTGTAGTACTTGTTGGTAAGGCAATTAACGATCCACCGGCAGCTGTTGCTACCCATAATCCAAAAGCGGGACCATTGCTATTTGATGCAGGGGTTAAAAAACCACTAGCAACAACAGTAATACGAGTTCCGCCTAACATTAATGTTTGTAAAGGAGCGCTATACTCTTGAACAACATTCTCAGAAAATTGATCTCTAACTTGAATTTTTAAGTTTGCTGTATTTACAGTTAACCAATTTGAAAAGTTAGTATAAGCTGCATTATTTACCAATACATTTGGAATTACAGGAAGAGTTGAAGTAAAAGGTGCTACCACATCAACTGTTGGAGCATCTGTAGAACCATGATTAACTAATATTTGTGTTTGGGTCATTCCCGGCAATGCTGATGCAGGAGCTGTAAATGTATTTAATGTGAATGGCGCTGCAACGTTGCTTGGTGAGTAGCCTGTAGGACTAACGATTCCATTGGCCACTATTTTGTAATCAACACCAGTAGAAAATGTTACTGTAAACTGCGCTAATGATTGAGTTTGACTTGTTGCTGTTGGAGCAGATACACCAATAGTATAAACACCGGCCGCAACAGTACCTGTTGCTGTTGCATTTCTAAATGCAATATTGTTCACTAACACACCACCGTTTGCCCAAATTTTTACATTTGCTGCGGCTGCATCTGCGCAGTTATGAATGATCTGGAAAGTTGGAGCTTGCGCTTTAAGCGTAATTGACGAGAGGCTAAGTAATCCTGCCCCGGCCATTTGTAATAATTGTTTTTTCATGTTTTTATTTTGTAAGTTTTATAAAATACCAACATCGTTTAAATTTTTTTGTTTAAATTTTTTCATAAAATGTCAAACAAAATATTTTAAAAGCTTTAAAATCAATTAATTAAAATTATATTTTTTAGTCAATTTTCAAATTAAATTTGTTGTTTTATCAAACATGAAGGAGCATTATTAATTATTGAAACAATTAATAATTAATAAAAACGGATTAAAAAAACCGGGATAATATCTTGTTTTTTTGTTTTACAAAAAATGCAAATCTAATTTCTATCGAAGGGTTGTATTCTGAATTTTTTAATTTACACTCACCTAAAACAAAAAACCTCTCAGTTTCTTGAAAGACTTTTTTGATTTAGGAACTACTGGGCTATCGCCTCCGGCGATGATGCCAGATCTTTCCATGAGTCAACATCAAACC
>JBEIEI010000211.1:0-4415 GCA_040382975.1 Flavobacteriales bacterium | reverse complement strand
TTTAGCGCTTTTTATAAGACTTCCAAACTCAATCCCTTAAAAAATCCTTAATTACTGCAACAAATAAAGTCGAGTTTAATTGCTCTATTGGATGCTTGGCATTTGGAAGTATATACATATTAGCCTTTGGTAAAGATCTATAAACACTAATCGTTTCTTCTAAAGTTACCATTTGGTCTTTATCGCCTAAACCAACTAAGGTTTTGTTTTGAATGTTTTTTAAGGATTTAGGATTTAAATAATTATTCGCGCTAATATCGCGCATCAATTGCGCTGTTCTCAACAAAAGCGTTTTCCATTTTTCACCATGTTTAAGCTCTAACGATTTTGCAAATGCCGGAACTTTAGTAAGCATTACCTCAGCATCCAGCAGTTTCACTTCCTTTTCAACAACCTCTTTACTCCAATTGAATTTTGTACCAAGAGTAATTATTTTATCAATTATTTCGGGAGAACGTCTAGCCAAATTTAATGCAACATAACCACCCATACTAAAACCAATAACAGAGGGTTGAACAAGAGCGTTCTTTAAAATAAATTGTTGAAGCTCTAAAGTAAATTGCTCTATATCAAAATCGGTTTCAAAATCTGTATTACCATGCCCCGAAAAAGAAAAGGTAAAAACATTATAATTTTCTTTTTGTAAGGCTTCTGCCAGCTTGTCCAGGTCGGCACTTGAACCAAGAGCTCCGTGTGTAAGTATTAGTGTTTGCATAACTAATTAAAATTAATAAAAAATTTAAAGTTGAAAGAGTGTTGCAAATCAAAAGCTTTTTTTGTTTTCTTATTTCGTGAATGCGAGCTAATTAATATTCCAGATTAGCTGCGCAGATCTGGGAATGGAAGCGTTGCAGATCAAAAGCTTTTTTGCTACGCAAAAATCAGCTTTTTTTATTTTTTCGCTTACAAGAATAAATTCTTGTCGCTCTAAAACAAAAAAAGCCTTTCACTAGGTGAAAGGCTTTTGATCTGTCGGGGTGGCCAGATTCGAACTGACGACCTCCTGCTCCCAAAGCAGGCGCGATACCGGGCTACGCTACACCCCGAAGTGTGCGTCTCAAAATTGAGAGTGCAAATATACATATTTTTTAATTCTTTCAAAAAAACTTCCTATTTTTCTTAAATAATGTTTAACCCACTGTTTATAAGCATTATTGAGTAAAATTTAATTGTATTTTTGCTTACTATGCAAGAACAGATCCTGATTTTAGATTTTGGTTCACAATTTACGCAACTTATTGCTCGTCGTTTACGCGAATTAAACGTTTATTGTGAGATCCATCCATACAACAAAGTTCCTACAATTACGCAAGATATTAAAGGTGTTATTCTTTCGGGTAGCCCCCATAGTGTCCGTCAAGAAAACCCTTTACAACCCGACCTTAGCAATATTAAGGGGAAATTACCATTGCTTGGTGTTTGCTACGGCGCACAATATTTAGCGCATTTTTTTGGTGGCGAAGTTGGTAAATCCAGCTCACGCGAATACGGCCGCGCGCACCTTGAAATTAAAGACAAAACATGTAAACTATTTAAAGATATTAAAGATGAGTCAGTAGTTTGGATGAGTCATGCCGATACGATCTTAACTATTCCTGAAAATTATAAAATAACTGCCAGTACGCACGATGTTAAAATTGCAGCTTATTCGGTTGTTGGAGAAGAAACACACGCTATTCAATTTCACCCCGAAGTTTACCATACAGATGAAGGGGCAAAAATTTTAAAGAATTTTGTTTACGGGATCTGCGGCTGTAAAGGCTTATGGACATCCGATTCATTTATAGATACCACCATTGCAGATCTTAAAAAAACCATCGGAGAAGATAAAGTAGTCCTTGGCCTTTCAGGCGGCGTAGATTCTAGTGTTGCCGCCGTTTTATTAAACAAGGCTATTGGTAAAAACTTATATTGCATTTTTGTAGATAACGGTTTGCTTCGCAAAAATGAATTTGAGCAAGTGTTAGATTCATACAAACACATGGGCTTAAACGTAAAAGGTGTTAATGCAAAAGATAAGTTCTACTCTGCCCTTGCAGGCGTTAGCGACCCTGAATTAAAACGTAAAGCTATTGGTAAAGTATTTATTGATGTGTTTGATGAAGAATCGCACCAAATTACTGATGTAAAATGGTTAGCGCAAGGCACCATTTATCCGGATGTTATTGAGAGTTTAAGTGTTAACGGACCAAGTGCAACCATTAAATCGCACCATAACGTAGGTGGTTTGCCCGATTATATGAAATTAAAAATAGTTGAACCTCTTCGCGCATTGTTTAAAGATGAAGTGCGCAGAGTTGGAAGAGCCTTGGCGATTGATGAGGCTTTATTGGGTCGTCATCCTTTCCCTGGTCCGGGTTTAGCTATTCGTATATTAGGCGATATTACTGCCGAAAAAGTACAAATTGTGCAAGATGTAGATGCCATTTTTATTGAAGGATTAAAATCACATAACTTATACAATACTGTTTGGCAAGCCGGCGCCATTTTATTGAACGTACAAAGCGTTGGTGTTATGGGCGATGAAAGAACTTACGAAAATGCAGTTGCTTTAAGAGCTGTATCTTCTACAGATGGTATGACTGCTGATTGGTGTCATTTACCATACGAGTTTTTAGCAAAAATAAGTAACGAGATTATTAATAAAGTTAAAGGCGTTAATAGAGTTGTTTACGACATTAGCTCTAAACCGCCCGCAACCATTGAATGGGAATAATCAATTTAAGATTTTTGATTTAAGAAATAAGATTTAGGATTAATGATAATAAAAAATACGCTTAATAAATATTGCTTGTCTTGCATCCTGTGTCTTGCATCATTTATCTTTTTTGCACAAACAAAATCAACCACCACTCAAACCATTGATGGTAAACCCTATTACATTCACACCATTGAAAAAGGACAAAGTTTGTATTCCATTTCAAAACTTTACAATGTTAGTTTAGATGATCTTTACGCTACAAATCCCGAATTAAAAACCGGCGTAAAAGCAAATCAGGAAATAAAAATTTTAAATAATACCGTTCCAAATAAAACGGTTACAACAAATAACACCAATAACAACGCCTTGCTCACCTACCAAGTAGATACCTTAAAATACTTCACCTACAAGATCACAAAAGGAGAAACCATTTATTCTATCACCAAAAAATTTAATTTAACCGAAGCGCAATTAAACGCTTTTAATCCAAACTTATCGCAAGGTTTAAAAGAAGGACAGCTAATTGCCATTAGCGAAAGAGCCAAACGTAAAACAGGAAAAGAAATTACAGAAACTAAGCCCACAACAACCACTCAAGTTTCTACCATCGACACAACAAAGGCAAAAGCTATTACCAAGCCTTCAAAAACAAACTATAATCTTGCTTTAGTACTTCCTTTTAAGCTAGACCAAACACTGGCCTTAGACATGGCTAATCTTGCTAAAACAAGAACAAATTTTCCTGTGGTTTCCGGTTACGCACTCGATTTTTATTTAGGTTTTAAAAATGCTGTTGACTCTTTAACAGAAAAAGATTTTGAAATTAATATTAATCTTTATGATGAAGAAGAAAAAGACTCTTTAAAACACACCCAATTATTAAGTGATCTAAAAACAAAACAGATCGATTTTATTTTTGGTCCGCTTTACGCAAATGGCTTTAAAGTTATTTCACAAAAAGCTAAGGAGTTAAGTATTCCAATTATCACTCCTATTATTCAACAAAATAAAATGTTGTATAACAATGTTTACGCTTCTAAAACAAATCCTTCGCAATTTACTTTATTAGAAAGCCTTGCCGATTATTGTATTGATTCCTTAGTGAACAATAACGCTAAAGTATTTTTAATTTCTGCGTTTCAAAAAGACCCGAAAGAGATCGCATATGTAAATGCGTTTAAAAAATATTACAACGAAAAACAAAAACTTTTAGGTAAGTCGCCCAAAGATACCGTTACCATTGTAAGAGGGCTTGAAGGTGTAAAAGCAGGCTATACGCCAAATGCAAAAAACATTGTTATAACCTTAAGCAACAACCAGGTTTTTATTGCTGATTTTACAACGCAATTGGCTATTTTTTCGGATAAAAAAGACGTAGTATTATGCGGCTGGCAAAACACTGCAACCATTGACAATATTGATCAGGAATATTTAAATCAATTACATTTTACATTCCCACATCAATACAACATAAACAATGTTGCGGCTTACAATTCGTTAATTGAGCAATACAAAACTATTCAAGCCTCATTCCCAAGCGAATTTTATTTTATTGGTTACGATATTGCTAATTTTTATTTGAAAAATTTAAAAGAGCAAGGTCCAAATTTTGTCTTTAACCTAAATAACTTATCTACAGAAACAAATTACATGCGCTTTAAATTTTATCGTCCGGATAACTCCACAGGGTTTGATAACCGCGGTGTGTATATCT
>JBEIEI010000210.1:0-4438 GCA_040382975.1 Flavobacteriales bacterium | reverse complement strand
GTGCTTATTGGAAGACGATTACTTAAAGGAAAATTCATCATGTATGTAAATTTAATTTACACCAATGGCTTACATTTAAATACTTTATTAAAATAAACATACTTTATACCCAATAAAAATTGCTATTTTATCTCGTAACAAGAATATGTACTCTACAAAACGTTTAATTGAAGCAGCAGCGCTTCGTGGACATGAAGTACTAGTACTTGACCATATGAAATGTGTGTTGGTAATTGAACAAAGCCGACCACATAGTTACTAAAACGGAAAAGAAGTAACTGGCGTAAATGCCGTTATTCCTCGTATTTGGGCAAGTGCAACCTTTTATGGCTCTGGCGTTGTTTGTCAGTTTGAAATGATGAAAATTTTTACAGATGTTGAATCGCAGGCCTTAGTTCGCTCAAGAGATAAATGACTTAGCTTACAAATAGTAGGATGATTTTTGTTTTCATGGTATTTTTTTTGTTTGCTTAAATGTAAATCGTTAAGATTACATCTTCAAATTTATTTTTCAAAATACGCAGTAATTGGAAAATGATCGGTATGAGTTTCGTCACTTCTCTTGTAGTTAAGGCATTTTAAATTTTTATCATGCAAAATATAATCAATTCTAAATTGCGGCCATTTGCCTGCGTAAGTTCTTCCAAAACCTACACCTTTTTCAATAAAAGCATCGTTTAGTTTTTTTGAAAGTTGCTGGTAGGTGTATGATGCTGCTGTATCATTAAAATCGCCGCATAAAATTATTTTATACTTGCAGGTTTTCATATGGGCAACCAACATTTCTACCTGTTTGGTGCGTTTGGTAAACGCGCGTTTTAATCGCCTTAAAATGCTTTTGCTTTTTTCTACTTCGTCTTCTGCATCCTTTTCTGAAATAACATCCTCTAAGAATTTAGAATCGCCCTTGCTAAAACTGATGGATTGTAAGTGCAGGTTGTAAACCCTTAATGTATCTTTATTAATAACAATATCCGAAAAAATGCAAATATTATTTGAGCGCGTTTTAAAAATTATTTTTCCTTGATTTATAATTGGGTATTTACTAAAAGTAGCTACTCCCCAATGATCAAATTCACGCAAAGTACTTGTAAATTCGGTATGGTAAAAGGGTGTATTAAGTAACGCCCTTAAGGTATCGATGTTGTTATAATCTCCTTTTTCTTCGGATGTATAAAATTCTTGTAAGCACAATATATCCGGACTTATTTCAGATAAATTATTTAATATTTTATTTCTAGTTTCTTTATTTTTAGACCAGTTATAAAGGTCAAATAACATGCTGTTATAAGAAGTAACTTTTAATTGCTTGGCTTCTGTTTTTGAAGGAAAACTAATTTGAACGTATTTAAATGATCCGGGTAAACTTAAAAAAAAGGCAATTAAACCAAATGTTATGGCCGATTTAAATTGAACGAGCCAATAAAAAACAAAAAATAAATTTATGATAAATAGAAAAGGGTAGGCTAAACCAAAAAAAGCGGGGATCCAAAATAATGAAGGTGAAATGTATTTTGCGCTAACGGCAATTAATAAACTCACAATAATAAAATAATGCAGCCATAGCATGATCTTATTGAATAAAGAAAGTTTTCTTTTTTCGCGTAAAATTATTTTTTCACGCAGATCTTTAATGGATATTTTTCCGAAAACAGATATGATGAAATTATTTTAGAGAAGCTAATGCTTCTTCAATAAATACATATGAACTTAAAATTTCAGGCTTACCGTCAACAACCGCCACATCATGCTCAAAATGGGCGCTGGGCTTACCGTCTGATGTAATGATCGTCCAACCATCCTTTAACTGCCTGATGTTTTTTGTTCCTAAATTTATCATGGGTTCAATAGCTAAAACCATTCCCTCTGTTAATTTTGGTCCGTTGCCGCGTTTGCCATAATTAGGCACTTCGGGTTCTTCGTGTAAGTTTTTACCTAAGCCATGCCCAACCAATTCTCTAACAACACCAAAACCATTTTTTTCGGCATGTTGTTGTATGGCAAAACTAATATCTCCAATTCTGTTTCCTGCAATCATTTGTTCTATTCCTAAAAGCAAACTTTCTTTAGTAACATCAATTAATTTTTGCACTTCGGGTTTTATTTCGCCAACAGCAAAGGTATAGGCGTGATCGCCATAGTAACCGTTCTTTTTTACACCGCAATCAACCGAAATAATATCGCCTTCAATTAATGGTTTATTAGTAGGTATGCCGTGCACTACAGCTTCGTTAATTGAAATACATAGTGTTGCAGGAAAAGGATTACTTTTATGACCATACCCTTTAAATGCAGGTATGCCGCCATTATCGCGAATAAATTCTTCGGCTAATTTATCTAATTTTATTGGCTCAACGCCCGGTTTTACTTCTTTTGCAATTATAGCTAATGTTCTTGAAACCATTAAGGCCGATTCGCGCATTAGCTCAATTTCGTCGCGCGTTTTTAGATAGATCATTTTGAACCAAATAATTTTTTAAAGATTGAACCTTCGCTTTTTTTGTAATTGTGATGTGCTTCGGGATTTTTTAATTGATGTGAAAATTCGCCGCCCTCCGGATGTAATGCCAGCCATACTTCGCTCCAGCCAATAAATCCACCAATTGCTCTGTCGTCAATAAACACATCTGCATTTACTTTTCTTGACGTTATTTCATTTAATTCTTCTTCAGGATAATTTTTATTCACGGCATAAAATTCAACGCCGTTTTTTCTACAAAACTCAACAGCTTCATCTAGTAATGGACCTGTTCTGATGGTCCATAAAATTAATTTATGACCTTTTATTTGAAGTTGTTTTAAGGTAGCAAATGCAAACAGCATTTCTTTACCAATTGCCGGATGTTTATGTTCAACAATTGTTCCGTCAAAATCAACTGCAATTACCTTGCTGTTTTCGTTTAAAAAGTTTTGCTGCATGGCTTATAGATTGTTTGCTGAAATTACTTTTAGATCAGTATCTAATTCGTATAATCTTGGTTGACCGGTGCCTATTTCAAATTCCAGGATCTGTTCCGGTGTCATTTTTTCTAAATACATAATTAAGGCACGTAAACTATTGCCATGCGCAACAATTACAATGTTTTTGCCGGCTTTAAGTTTTGGAATGATCTCTGCTTCAAAATACGGAATAACACGCGCTGCAGTATCTTTTAAACTTTCGCCATTTGGAGGAGGCACGTCAAAACTTCTGCGCCATACTTTTACTTGCTCATCACCATATTTTTTAGCTGTTTCGGTTTTATCTAAACCTTGCAGATCGCCATACATGCGTTCATTTAAGGCAATATCATAAACAGGAACGATCGGCGAATGTCCCGCAGTTTCTAAAGCATATTTTAAAGTATCTTGTGCACGTTTTAGTGCAGAGGCAAAGGCGTAATCAAATTTAAAGCCTTTTATTTTTAAGCCTGCATTTTTAGCTTCTTCAATGCCTTTTGCTGTTAGTTCAACATCTACCCATCCTGTAAATTTATTCTCTAAATTCCAGGTACTTTGTCCGTGACGGAAAATTACTAATTGTGCCATAATAAGTCATAAATGTACTTAAAAAATGATTTTTAGGCAAAGGAATTTTTACATAGTTATTACGCAAACACATCTAAATCCAAGCCAAGCAGTTGGCTGAGTATAGGGGATGTCTTTTCCGGCGCGACATTCTTCTGATAAGTTTCTCCAGCTGCCTCCCTTGGAAACACCTTTTTCGCTAACCATTTCGGCTACATTGCCATAGATGTTATATAAACCAAAAATATTTTTCTCGAATGAACACACGTTTGTGGTAACATCTGGGTATTTTTTGTGCTGCTCATAATATTTTTTCCATATACTGTCGCTCATCCAACGGTGATTGAACATGGCCTCACCTTTTTTATTTACGGCCTCATTTAAATAGTAAGGAGGCACTGAACTAAGTAATTCCCATTCTGCTTTTGTTGGTAAACGGTACTCTATGTTTATTTCTTTTTTGTATTTGATATAAAAAAATGTTTTTACTCTTTCGGTTCTCCATTTACAAAATGCATTTGCTTGCTCGTAAGAAATGCCAACTACAGGATAACCTTTATAAGCCGGATGGCGGTAATAATATTTTACATAAGGCTCGTTAGAGGTCATTTTATGGCGCCATACCAGTGTATCTGGAAGGGTAGAAAGGTGTTCCGGTGAAAAGGATCCGAATTTATTTTTTATTGAGAATTCGTATTCTTGCCATGAAAAATTTGAAATTTCAGTTTCATCTGCAAAAAAAGAATCTGTAATTTGAGCAGTGCCGGGTGGAATAAACGCTTTTGGTTTTAGAGTAGTAAATGATATAGCGATAGCTGATATAGCTAATGCAATTGTGTTTTTAAAGGTTATCATATGATCTCTAATGCTTTTTTTAGGTCAAATAAATTGTCTTTACTTTCACCTATTTCAGATATTACAAATTTGTTCC
>JBEIEI010000209.1:0-4441 GCA_040382975.1 Flavobacteriales bacterium | reverse complement strand
CGGTGACTGAGCTTGTCGAATTCCCTCTCTAAAAACGAGTTCAATCAAAATCAAGGTATTAAAATTTTGGTATTAAAAATAGCCGGTGACTGAGCTTGTCGAAGTCCCTCACTGAAAAACGAGATCCATTAAAATCAAGGTCTTAAAATTTTGGTATTAAAAACATCCGGTGACTGAGCTTGTCGAAGTCCCTCTCTAAAAAAAAAAGATCAATCAAACTTCAAGGTCTTAATTGGTGTAAGCTTGGTGATAATTAAGGTTGGTAAAAACAACATAATAAAGCAGGCAATAAACGTACCAATGTTCAATCCTAAAAAATACAACCAGTTAATATCTATGGCCACATACTCTACATAATAAACTGTGCTGTCTAATTTTATTATTTTAAAATACTGTTGCAATAAACAAGCCGTTATTCCTATTAAATTTCCCCACAACAAACCTTTCCCTACTAATTTTAAACTGATCAATAAAAAGATCTTACGTACCTGCGCATTATCCATTCCTAAAGCCTTTACCAAGCCAACCATATTCGTGCGTTCTAAAATCAAAATTAATAATGCGGTTATCATATTAATTGTGGCAACAATTAACATTAATACCACCACAATAATACCATTGATATCTAACTTATCTAACCACAAAAAAATATTGGCATACAACTCCCTAACACTACTTACATTATAATCATAGCCTAACATTTCCTGCACTAATTCTAGATCTTCGCGTAATTTTTCAAACTCTTTAATGCGTATTTCATAATTGCCAACCTGATCGGCATTCCAGTAATTTAAGCGCTGTATCTGTCTTAGATCAACAAACGAAAGACTATTATCGAAATCAGAAAAACTAGTTTTAAAAACTCCGCAAATAGTAAAGTTACGAGACCGCTCCTCGTATTTGATCACCATATCTCCTACAACACTGTCATACACTTCATGCTGCGAAATAAAATACACCAGCATTTTTTCGTTCACTTTTAAGTTGAGTTTCTCGGCTAAACTCGAACTTATTAAAACATCTTTACTCGCTTCATCCTTTGCAAACAAAGGCAAACGACCTTCTATTAAATGTTTTTTTATAAAATCGAAATTATAATTTTCGGTAATACCTTTTAAAACAACGCCTTCATTTTCAGTCTCTGTTTTTACGATGCCGTTCTTAAACGCTGTTGTTTGAATGTGATCAACAAAGGGTAAGTCTTTAATTTTTTTTAAAGAATCGGGCTTTAAATAAATAGGCTCGGGCTCGTTACTTGAATTAACGTTAATGTTACTGATAACAAGATCGGTAGTTAAACCTGTAATTCGGTTAACGATCTCTTTTTTAAAACCCAGTACAATACTTACCGTTAAAAACATTACCGAAACGCCCAAAGCAATGCCAATAATGCCTATTTTTACAATAGGCTTAGAGATGTTACCTTTGTCTAGTTTAGGATGTGATATCCTATCCGCTATAAATTTTTCTATACTCAAAAAATGGACTTCTGTCACAAAATTAACAAATTGCCCGTCTTATTCAGCGCTTTAATTTTATTATCGCAGTTTTTATTTCCACAAAATAATAACGCGCAAAATTATCCTGCCGTAAAAAATTATTCTACCGTTACCCTTGGTGCGCAACAATTCGAAAAATACTTGCCGCTCTTAAAAAAGAAACGTGTGGGCATTGTAACTAATATTACCGGCGTTATTAATTCAACCAGCATTGTAGATACGTTAATTAAATTAAAAGTAAATGTAAAAAAGATCTTTGGTCCTGAGCACGGCTTTAGAGGCAATACAGAGGCCGGCGAAAAAGTAGCCAGTAATTTTGATGCAAAAACAGGTTTACCAATTGTATCGCTTTATGGTTCTATTAAAAAACCAACCAAAGAGCAATTGCAGGATATTGATGTTTTGGTTTATGATATTCAGGATATTGGCGTGCGTTTTTACACCTACATTTCTACCATGTGTTATGCCATGGAAGCCTGTGCAGAAAATAAAAAAGAATTTATTGTACTCGACCGACCAAACCCAAATGGTTTTTATATTGATGGTCCGGTTTTAAAACCTGAATTTTCGAGCTTCTTGGGCTTGCATGCAGTGCCTGTTGTTTACGGCATGACCTGTGGTGAGTACGCTAAAATGGCCAACGAAGAAGGCTGGTTAAAGAACAAAGTAAAATGCAAACTTAATGTGATCGCTTTAAAAAATTACGATAGAAACGCCACCTACTCTTTACCGGTTAAGCCGTCGCCAAACATTCCAAATTTAGCATCCGTATTATTGTATCCAAGCATTGGTTTGTTTGAAGGCACTATCATTAGCGTTGGCAGAGGCGCCGAGTTTCCTTTTCAGGTATTGGGACATCCTGAATATAGCATCCGTACATTCGGCTTTATTCCTTTGCCTACAGCCCTTTCAAAAGAACCTAAATACGTTAACCAAAGCTGCTATGGTTTCGATCTTAGAAATGAGCCATACATTACCAATCATCCTAAAAAAATAAATTTACTGTGGATACAAAAATTGAATACTGATCTAAAAAAAACCGATTTTTTTGACAGGAATTTTAATTACCATTCGGGCAATACAGAATTGCAGGAACAACTCAAAAACAACCTGTCGGAAGAAGAAATAAGAAAAACATGGCAAAAAGACATTGAAAAATTCAAGAAAATCAGATCAAAATACCTTTTATACCCCGATTTTAACTAGTTGTTTGTAATATTTTTGGGTTTTCTTGTTTAGAAACCTATTTTTGTAACTCTAAAATAAAAAAATGGCAAGCTTTGATTTAATTATGCCTAAAATGGGCGAAAGTGTAGCGGAAGCTACAATTATTAAGTGGTCTAAAAACGAAGGTGATAAAATTAAAATTGATGAAACGGTTTTAGAAATTGCTACCGATAAAGTAGATAGCGAGATCCCTTCTCCCTTTGAAGGCACACTAGTAAAACGCTTATTTAACGAGGGCGATGTGGTACAAGTTGGTGCGGTTATTGGTGTTATTAGCAGCGATGCTAATGCTACAGTTGCCGAAACTCCTAAAACAGCAGCTCCTGAAACTAAAAAAGAAGAAGCTGCAACCACTTTTAGTGAAAGCTTTAGCGCACCAACAACAGCGGTTAATAATAACTATGGCGATTCAACAAAATTCTATTCGCCATTAGTAAAAATTATTGCTAAAGAAGAAGTTATTTCTATTGCTGAATTAGATGGTATTAAAGGCTCAGGACAAGACGGACGAGTTACTAAAGCTGATATTTTAGCTTACTTACCAAACAGAAATAAACAAACTACTACTGCACCTGCCACGCAAGCTGCTACTCCAACAGCGACCACTACAGCACCTGCAAAAACAAGTTCTGCTAACGTTGGCGATCATACAGTAATTGTTAACCGCCCTGCTGTTTCGGTTGGTGCCGGTGACGAAATTATTGAAATGGATCGTATGCGTAAGATCATTGCCGACAACATGGTAATGAGTAAGCACGTTGCACCACACGTTACTTCTTATGTTGAAGCAGATGTGACTAATCTGGTTCAATGGAGAGATAAAGTGAAAAAAGATTTCGAAAAACGCGAAGGCGAAAAATTAACCTTCACTCCATTATTTATTGAGTGTGTTGCCAGAGCTATAAAAGATTTTCCTTTAATTAATGTTTCGGTTGATCAAACAGGAACAAAGATCATTAAGCGTAAGAACATTAATGTTGGTATGGCTGCTGCTTTACCAACAGGTAATTTAATTGTTCCGGTAATTAAAAATGCCGACGAGAAAAATTTATTAGGCATAACAAAATCAGTTAACGATTTAGCTAACCGCGCACGTGGCAATAAATTAACACCGGATGAGATACAAGGTGGAACATTTACTTTAACTAACGTTGGAGGTTTTGGTAACGTAATGGGAACACCAATTATTTTACAACCACAAGTGGCGATCTTAGCAGTTGGTAGCATTAAAAAGAAACCCGCAGTTATTGAAACACCACAAGGAGATATGATCGGTATTCGTCAATTTATGTTCTTATCATTAAGCTATGATCACAGAGTTGTTGATGGCTCTTTAGGTGGCACCTTCTTAAGAAGAGTAGCTGATTACATGGAGAACTGGGATGTAACAAGAACAGTTTAATAAAACACTTAATAAACAAAACCCCGGTCCATTTAGATCGGGGTTTTTTATTTTAATTATTTCCGGCTTACGATTAAATTGTCGAAATGATTTCGACAAGCTCAATCACCGAAACTGGTCGCTGAGCAGCCTGTGCTGAGCTTGTCGAAGTAGAGTCGAAGCGCCCATTCGAAATGTCACTTCGAGTAATTCCGACGAAAGGAGGAATGTATCGAGAAGCGTTCTCGATACGCTACACTCCCCGCCCGGAAGAATCCGTTCGGACGGGCGTTACGCTACTCGAACTGACAAATGCAGGTCGCTGAGCAGCCTG
>JBEIEI010000208.1:0-4518 GCA_040382975.1 Flavobacteriales bacterium | reverse complement strand
CGCTCAACCACCAGCTTATATTAGTTTAATTAAATTAACCTATTTTGTTTGTGGTTTCGACTCCGCTCAACCACCAGTTCTTATATTCGATTTAATGAATTTAACCTATTTTGTTTGTGGTTTCGACTTCGCTCAACAACCAGTTCTTATATTCGGTTTAATTGGTGACTGAGCGGAGCCGAAGTCAACACTTAAGAGTAAATCTGACTTCCTTTTTGTTTAAATTCTTGTGATTTATCAAACATACCATTGGCAGCAGATTCTCTTATCTCTTGTGTAATTTTCATAGAACAGAATTTTGGTCCACACATAGAGCAGAAGTGAGCTACTTTTGCGCCATCTGCCGGTAATGTTTCGTCATGAAATTCACGCGCAGTATCCGGATCTAATGATAAATTAAATTGATCTTCCCATCTGAATTCAAAACGGGCTTTACTTAAAGCATTATCGCGGTACTGTACACCGTAATGTCCTTTTGCCAGGTCGGCAGCATGAGCTGCTAATTTATAAGTGATCACACCATCTTTAACATCCTTTTTATTTGGTAAACCTAAATGTTCTTTTGGGGTAACGTAACATAACATAGCGGTTCCAAACCATCCGATCATCGCCGCGCCAATCGCAGAAGTAATGTGGTCATAACCCGGTGCTATATCAGTTGTTAATGGCCCAAGTGTATAAAATGGTGCTTCGTGGCATTCTTTTAATTGCTTGTCCATGTTTTCTTTAATAAGGTTCATTGGCACATGTCCCGGACCTTCGATCATAACTTGAATATCATGTTTCCAAGCTATTTTAGTTAATTCGCCTAAAGTTTCTAATTCTGCGAATTGAGCAGCATCGTTTGCGTCTGCAATAGAACCCGGACGTAGACCATCTCCTAAAGAAAATGCTACGTCGTATGCTTTCATGATCTCACAAATATCTTCAAAGTGTGTGTACAAGAAATTTTCTTTATGGTGAGATAAACACCATTTAGCCATAATTGAACCGCCGCGAGAAACAATACCTGTCATACGCTTTGCCGTTAAAGGAATGTAGCGTAATAACACACCGGCGTGAATTGTAAAGTAAGAAACACCTTGCTCCGCTTGTTCTATTAAGGTATCTCTAAAAATCTCCCAAGTAAGATCTTCCGCTTTTCCATTTACTTTTTCTAATGCTTGATAAATAGGAACTGTTCCGATTGGCACCGGAGAATTACGAATGATCCACTCGCGTGTTTCGTGAATATTTTTACCGGTAGAAAGATCCATGATCGTATCTGCTCCCCAACGGCAAGCCCAACCGCTTTTTCAACTTCTTCTTCAATGCTCGATGTTACAGCACTATTGCCAATGTTAGCATTTATCTTTACCAAAAAATTACGACCAATGATCATTGGTTCACTTTCCGGGTGATTAATGTTGTTAGGAATAATAGCTCTTCCGGCAGCAATTTCATCACGCACGAACTCCGGCGTTATATAACCTTTAGGTGTATTAGCACCAAAGCTTTCTCCGGGATGTTGTTGCGATAAATTTTCGTACTGACCGTTTAATTGTGTTTTTAAAACATCTACTTTTTGGTTTTCGCGAATAGCAATGTATTCCATTTCGGGAGTAATTATGCCTTTTTTTGCGTAGTACAACTGCGATACGTTATGTCCTTTTTTGGCTTTTAAAGGTTTTTTGATGTGCTCAAAACGAAGTGCATCTAGTGATTTGTCATCTCTTCTGTCTTTACCAAAATCAGAACTTACAGAATCTAATTGCTCCACATCGTTTCTGTCAAGGATCCATTGCTCTCTAATTCTTGGTAAACCTTTTTTAATGTCAATAACCATATTGTCATCGGTAAATGCACCACCGGTATCATATACGGTTACAGGAGCATTAGCTTCTGTTTTACCATTGGCAAGTTTAGTAGGGGATAATACGATCTCACGCATAGCTACTTTTATGTTATGAAGTTTTCCTTCAACATAAATTTTTCTCGATCCGGAAATTGCTCCGGTTGAAATGGTTTGTTGTGCAGGTGTTTTTTCTGATTTGCTCATAATATATAATGTTTAGTTTTTTGTTTATCCACCTTGTGTGGCTTTAATAATTAATATTGAATCGTTAGGTTTTATGAGTTGTGTTTCCCAATTTGATCTCGGAATAACAGAATCGTTAACGGCTACCGCTATGCCTTTTTGTTTATCGCCTAATTGGTTAAAAACAATTTCATTAAGAGAAATGTTCTCAGAAACTGTATGTTTTTTGTCGTTTAGTGTAATTTCCATTCCAAATAAAATTATACTTTAGGAATGGCGCCGAAATAGCTAGCCTATTACTTTTTCCTTCGTCAGCATTAACTGTATCAGGTTCAACGGGTATGATCTCAGCAAAAAAACGAAAAATGATAATTTTTAATTCTCATTCAACATTTCATAGCACCCCTAAAGTTGAGTAAATGTAAAGAAAAAAAACAGCAGTAGCTTGTTTGTTTATAAGTAATTCGACCAATTAAAATGTTAAAATACTCGTAAGTAAAGGTTGTAAGAGTTAAATGCAAGCTTTATGAACGTTTATATTAAATTTTATTTACGGTCAAAAGATGTTAATTTTGCGCTATGAATTTTTTAAAGCGACTTAAGTTTTACGGTTTTGGTTTTGGTTTAGGCTTACTCATTGTTTTTTCGATGTTTGGCACGCGTAGCTGTGTTTCGCCAAATGAGCAAAAAATGCAGGAATTGGTTTTTCAAAACTTTAAATTGTCGGATAAAGCAAATTGTAAATTAAAATGCATTATGAAAAACGAAATGCTTTTAAAAATCGAATTAAGGCATTTTGAAGTTAACTACGATCTAAGTAACGTGCATAAAGAGCCTTGTGGCGAATATTATATTCAACCTAAAAAAGAATTTGCTGATCAATACAACTATAAATTAATAATTAACGATTGCGATACCATTTCTAAAGTGGATGACATCAGCATTCCGGCAACATACACCTGCAATTGTCAATAATTCCGCTTTATAACGACGAATCTTTTATGCGCGAAGCATTAAAAGAAGCCCAAAAAGCATTAGATAAGGATGAAATTCCTATTGGGGCAATAATTGTGGCTAACGATAAAATTATTGCCCGAGCTCATAATTTAACCGAAACTTTAAATGATGTTACTGCCCATGCCGAAATGCAGGCTATAACTTCTGCCGCAAATTATATTGGCGGTAAGTATCTGTTAGATTGTACACTTTATGTGACCATAGAACCTTGCCATATGTGTGCCGGAGCCCTTGCCTGGAGCCAAATTAGTAAAATTGTTTATGGCGCTTCAGAGACTAAAAAAGGCTTTTCACTATTAAACCAAGGAATTTTACACCCAAAAACAGAAGTTGTTAAAGGTATTTTAGCTGATGATTGTGAAAAGATTTTAAAGGATTTTTTTGCCAAGAGGCGTAAATAATTGTTTTTGGCATTATTTTTGAATAACTTTGGTTGAATAAATAACTATTTTTGAAACAAGCTTAAAAGCAGGTTTTATTTGGTAAAAAAATTAAATTTAAAACATATGAAATTTTTTAAAACATTATCCGTTTCTTTTTTATTAGGTGCTGCAATGATCAATTCTACTGCTTCTGCCTCAACAATTAACACGGTAATTAATTTATCTGAGATTCCGGCAAAAACAGTTTGCATCAAAAATCCTTCTGCTGCCGATGTAAATAAATTTTTCGCTGAAACTACCGTACTTTCTTTTGAATTGTATAAGGCAGGTTCAAAAGAGGAAATAACTAAGATCATTAACTTGTTAAAAAAGGATGCAGCTGTTGAAAGCGTTTCTGAAGGTAAATTAACCGGCGATTATCAGTCAATCACTTTAACCTTAAAATCGGCAAAAAACAAAGCTTGGTTTGCAACAGAATTTAAAAAAGCAGGCTTAAATACTATCCGCATTAATAACAACCCAATTGTAGAGGTTGATAAAATGTAATTTTTAAATAAATTAATTTTAAAAGCCAAACAAATTTGTTTGGCTTTTTTATTTTATACGTAATTTTAAACCATGATCAACGCACAACAAATTTTACTTAGTACTGTTCAACAAGCATTATCGCAAATTTATAATTTAAACAACCCAATAATTTCTTTTCAAAAAACAAGAAAAGAGTTTGAGGGCGATTTTACCTTAGTAACGTTCCCTTATACAAAAGAAACAAAAAGATCTCCAGAACAATTAGGTCAGGAGTTAGGTGAGTTTCTTTTAAAGAATAACGATCAGGTGTCAGCTTTTAATGTGGTTAAAGGCTTTTTAAACATCTCTTTATCTAATAAATTTTGGTTAAGCTATTTTCGTTCAGTTAAAGATCTGGCTACTATTGGTTATAAAAAAGAAAAGTCTTCCGGCAGAACCATTATGCTGGAGTATTCTTCTCCCAATACCAATAAGCCATTGCATTTAGGTCACGTGCGTAATAACTTGTTAGGTTATTCTGTATCGCAGGTTTTAAAAGCAAACGGACATGAAGTAATTAAAGCCAATCTGGTT
>JBEIEI010000207.1:0-4539 GCA_040382975.1 Flavobacteriales bacterium | reverse complement strand
TTTTATTGTGTGGTATCTATTTAGAGAAAAACAAGATAAACCACTTACTTACTTGCCTTATTTTGGACCAAAACACACGTTAAAAGTGAACGACACCACGTATCATTTCATTCCGGACTTTGAATTTACCAACCAATTTAATGAAAAGGTAACACAAACTACTTTAAAAAATAAAATTTACGTAACTGAATATTTTTTTACTACCTGCCAAAGTATTTGCCCCGTTATGAATACTAATTTGGAACGCATTTATAAAGAGTTTATGGATAAACCTGAATTCATGATCGTATCGCACACTGTTGACCCCGAAATGGATACTGTGCCGGTTTTAATGGAGTACGCAAAAAAACATGGGGTCGTTAGCAAAAAATGGCTTTTTTTAACGGGAGAAAAACCTAAACTTTATGATATTGCAAGAAAAGGATACTTATTAAATGCAGAAGAAGGGACCGGAGATGCAGACGATTTTATACATACCCAAAACTTTGCCTTAATTGATAAAGAAAAACATATTAGAGGTTTTTATGATGGCACAGACAGTCTTGAAATTAACCGCCTGATACAAGATGTAAAATTATTATTAAAAGAATATGACTATAAAGAACGCACTACTCATTAGTTTTTTGTTTTTATCTTTTATCGTAAAAACACAAACCGTTAGCCATGTTTACAAAATAAACGAGCTGCTTAACAGAATAAATACTCCGGGCGAAACTTACGTAATAAATTTTTGGGCTACCTGGTGCAAGCCTTGTGTGGCAGAGCTACCATCTTTCGACAGCCTTTCAAAGATCTCAAATGTGAAAATTTTATTGGTGAGTTTAGATTTTAAAGAAGATATTGAGAAAAAAGTAAATCCATTTTTAGCCAAAAACAATATTAAAATGGAATGTGTTATTTTAGATGAAATTAACGGCAATGATTTTATTGATAAAGTGGATAAAAGCTGGACCGGCGCTATACCGGCAACACTTTTTAAAGCAGGCAAGCACAAAATTTTTATTGAGAAAAAGATGCATCTTTCAGAATTACAAAAGCATTTAGTGGATGTAGAGAGGAAGTAGCGACATCCTAAACTGTCATTTCGAAAGGCCTAACAAAGTATACTAAAGCCTGAGAAATCTGTACTAAAACTATAATTTAATTTCTTGATTAACATCCCTTTCAGAACAGATCTCTCCTATCGTCGAGATGACATTTGGTATACGAAAACCTTTAATACTAGACGCCTAAAGGTAAAACGTTCTACTAAATGAGATAAATAAAACTCAGTGTGATATGTGGCTAAAAATAATGCGAACTAAACATCCAATAACTTAAAAGCTTCGTCTCTGGTTTCTGTAACCTTAAATAAAGTATTTAGTTTGGTAATTAAAATAAGTTCGTTTATTTTTTTGTTCATATTAAACAAAACGGCTTCGCCACCGGCTACACGTGCTTTAGTAAGTAATTGTATAAGGGTATTTAATCCGCTACTGTTCATGTAAAGTAGCTTTTCCATGTCTATAGCCCATTTAATGCAACCTTCTGTAACTAGTTCATCTGCTTTTTCTAGCAAAGGCGTAGCTTGTCCTTTTTCTATTAAATTACCACCAATTGTAATAATTGCGTGATTCTCTTTTTTTTCTATTGTAAAATCAAAAACCATAATTATTATTTTTTTAAATGTTCACAAACGCCTTTTTCTTTAAGATCTCTGCACTTTGCAAAAAAATTGAGCGAATGGTTAACTATATCAAAATTCAGCATTTGTTCGGCCGACTTCTGTATTTGTTGAATTCTAGGATCACAAAACTCAAATACCTTACCACAATCGTTACAAATTAAATGATCGTGTTGTTTGTATTTATAGGCCTTTTCAAATTGAGCCATGTTTTTTCCGAATTGGTGTTTTATTACCAAACCGGCTCCTAACAAAATTTCTATATTATTATATAAAGTAGCTCTACTCACTCTATATTTTTTATTTTTCATCATTAGATATAATTGCTCAATATCAAAATGTCCGTCGTGCGAATAAATTTCGTTCAAAATCGCAAAACGTTCCGCTGTTTTGCGGTGCTGTTGCTTTTCCAGGTACTCAGTTAAAATTTTATTTACAGCGTCTTTAGTCTCTTGGCTCATATCTAAGTTTCTAATTTAGACATAATTTAACTTTATAACAAATAAAAAAATAGGTAGATTGTTTTTAAAATTATATCTCCTAAAAAAGCTGTTTCGTCAAGCCTGCAAAAAATTAAACCACATAGAAACATAGAGCATTTATTAATATTATGTGCATAAAGGAACATCTTACATTGAAGCCATGCTTCAATTCTTTATTTTAACGGTATTTACCTATTTTAACTTAACCTAGTGCCTATTTGGTTAATAATAGTAACAGTAAGCCGTTCAGACATTTTATGTGATATCACAGAATTTAATTACTTTTATACCCATGCAATACGGCATTTGTTTACTAAGTGTAATTCCCGGAAGAAAGGAAGCAAGTAACACCAGCGAAATGGTTACGCAACTTTTATTTGGCGAGCATTATACCGTAATTGAACTTACTGATGGTTGGGTAAAAATTAAAGGCGCATATGATAACTATGAATGCTGGATAAACACAAAACAACACACTAAAATTTCGGAAACTACTTTTGAACAAATTCAAAAACAAAGTTCGGTTTACTCTAACGAATTAGTTCAGGTAATTACCAATAAACAAACACAAACAAGTTTTCCTGTATCTATAGGCGCTAAACTGCCCTTTTTAAAAGATAAAGCAATAAATTTTGAATCATTTTCTTTTGGGTTTGAAGGTCAGGTTTCTGATCCCAAACAAAAAGGAACAGCTCAAACTATTATTTCTACCGCCTACTTACTAATTAACGCACCCTATTTATGGGGCGGCAAAAACCCCTTTGGTATTGATTGTAGTGGCTTTACACAGTTAGTTTATAAATTGAATGGTTATAAATTACCTCGCGATGCCTCACAACAAGTTGAGTTAGGTGAGCCGCTAAGCTTTGTTGAAGAAGCAGAAGCCGGCGACTTAGCCTTTTTTGATAATGAAGAAGGCAACATCGTACACGTTGGAATCCTTTTGAACAAAGGACAGATCATTCATGCAAGTGGCTCTGTTAGGATTGATAAATTTGACCATTACGGTATTTTTAGCTCCGACACTAAAAAGTATTCGCATACCTTAAGAGTTATTAAAAAGATTCTTTAAATTGTTGTTTTTGCCACTAATTACACGAATTTCACAAGTTAAATCTTACAAAAACTTATAATTTAAATTTGCTATTCGTGCTTTTATTGTTTTAAAGAATCATAAAATTTAGAACAATTATTTTGCGAATTATTATGAGTTATACAAAATAAAAATTAGTGTTATTCGTGCAATTCTTGGCTTTTTTTCAATACAGAATATTTCGTTCGTTTTATTGCCACTAATTACACCAATTTCACAAATTAATTAACTATTTCCTGAATCTCTATTGGTGTAATTTATTGTTCTAATCGTCCTTTGATAATTAGAACAATTATTTCACGAATTGTTATGAGTTTAATTAAATAAAAATTAGTGTTATTAGAGTGATTCGTGGCTTTATTAAGAATGCGTCCTGAATCCTGTGTCCTATATCTTTTATCTACACGTTACTTCTTTAAGTAAAAAACCGTTTCGTGCTCTAAGATCCTGCCATCATCCACTAATTCATTAAAAGCTTTTACCCAGGTATCGTCATTTACAGAACTCATTTTTTCTTTTAAGTCATTTAGTGTCATTGGTTGAGTCTTAATAATATCAAAGATCTTAGCTTTTACTTTTTCAAAATCTTTTGGTCGTTTACTAATACAAACATCGCAATGGCCGCAATCGCTATAATTAAACTCGTTAAAATAAATTAAGAGTTGAACTTGCCTGCAAACCTTATCTTCATTGGTATAATCGATCACCGAATTAATACGCTCTAAATACCGTTGTTTTAATTTTTGATAATTTTCAGGATTAAATTCCAAGAATTTAGTGTTTACCCTATCCTGAATAAAAATTAATTTTGGTAAAGAAGATTGCGGAACGTAAGACAACAAACCCATTTTATCTAAAAACTTCAACTGCTCAACCAGCTCTGTAGCATTGGTTTTTATGCGGTACGCCAACTCTTTTTCGTTTATAAAAACATAGTCTTCAAATAAACCTCCGTAACTTCTTAATAAAGTTTTTATGGTTGGTTCGTACTTTGGATGTTTTATCTGAAAACTATACAACTCTTCCTTATTCCCTAACATCAATACTTTTGAGGCTTCAAAACCTGCATCTAAAAAAGAAAGGTAATTTTCTTTTTCTAAAAACTTAATGCTGTTATACACCAATACCGGTAACAAATTATAACTGTTACAAATTTTATCAATATCAAATGCAACACTTAAGCCTTGTCCCGACTCTATTGCCACTTGATAATAATTACAAATTGCCTGGTAACATTGCTTAATATAATCCAATTCTGGAAAAGCATATTTAAAATTATCCAGTAAGCGTTGCTGATCGCC
>JBEIEI010000206.1:0-4555 GCA_040382975.1 Flavobacteriales bacterium | reverse complement strand
ATTAAAACCTAACCAGAAAAAAATATAAATATGAAAAAGCTAAAACTTAACAGTATACTTGTTCCGTACGACTTTTCAAAAACAGCCCAAATAGCTGTAAAACAAGCGGCGTTTATTGCTGCTTATTCAAAATCTGATCTGATGTTTGTTCACATATTGGAGAAAGCGGATATGTTGGATATTTTTCTTCCAATGTTAAAAATGAAAAGCGATAAACAGTTTCTTGAAAAAATAAAAGAAAATCTGGATGAGTATGCTAAAACTGTTCGATCAGAATTTGGAGTAAATGTAACGTGCTTTGCTTCTACAGGAAATATCACTTCTGAAATTTTAGTTCTAGCCGAACAGAATGATGTTGGCTTGATAATTATGGGTACAAAGGGTAAAGACTCCAACAGCGATCTGTTTTTAGGTAGCAATGCCTACAGATTAATTACAAAATCAGAGATTCCCGTAATGACCTGCTCTATTGCCCCTTCAACAAAAGGCTTTTCAAATATTTTATTACCGATCGATCTATCAGAACATACTCGTCAAAAAGTAAATTATGCCATTGAATTGGCCATGCTTTTTAAATCAAAAATTACAATTCTTGGTCTATATGACGATGGCGAAAAAGATGAACTGTTTAAATTAAAAACCATTGTTGGTCAGATCGAAAAAATATGCACTAAATATAAAGTATCGTTCGAATCATCAGTAGAAAAAACAAACCATAGAGTTGGCAAAACATTAAGTGTTGCTAAAAGAAAAAAATCGGATTTAATAGTTACTATGACCGACCAAACCATTGAGCGTAAAAAAGGTATTTTAAGCACTTACGACCACGAATTAATAAACACTTCAAAAATTCCGGTTATCTCTATATCACCCGAAATTGGTGATGTATCAGGCGGCACCGTTGGTTTACCATTTTAAAACATAGGATATGAATTTTGGATCAAAAATAACCGTTTTATACTTAAGTTTTGTTGGCTTAATACTAACCTTAGTATTCATGTGCTTTGGACAAAAAGTAGAATTAGTTAGCAAAGATTATTATGCTCAGGAATTAAAATTCCAGGACAAGATAGATGCAATTAATAACGAAAAGAGTTTGTCTGGCAGCATTAGTCACTATCTTAGCGGAAAAAAAATAGTTTTAACTATCGACTCTAGTTTGTTGAGTAACGATTTTACCGGTACAATAAACTTCTTTAGGCCATCTGACTCAAGTAAAGATATAAAACTAAAAATGGATTTTAAAGATCTTGAGCAAATTATAGATGGAAATGAATTAATTCATGGTGCATATAAAATGCAATTAACTTGGGTTAGCAATAAAAAAAATTATTTTAAAGAGGAAGTGATCTTTATAAATTAAATACCAACTAAAATGGACCTGTTAATTGCCGCCATATCATTAGGCCTCTTAGGCAGTTTCCATTGTATTGGTATGTGTGGTCCTATTGCGTTAGCTTTACCGGTTCATCACTATTCTCCTGCAAAGAAATACTTTGGCATTATTATTTATAATATTGGCAGAGCAATAACCTACAGTGCCTTGGGATTAGTGTTTGGCTTATTAGGTCAATCGTTTTATCTTGGAGGCTTTCAACAAAGCCTTTCAATTGCATTAGGCATACTCATACTTTTAATAGTGGTGTTTTCCTATACCAAGGCGAACTCAATTTTAAAATTTAATTTTTTAAACGCGCCTATTAACGCATTAAAAAACAACCTTGGCAAACTATTTAATAAAAAAGGCATTCGCTTTTTATTTCTAATTGGCCTGTTAAACGGTTTATTGCCTTGCGGCTTTGTATATATAGCAATTGCGGGTGCCACTGCTACAGGAAATTATGTTGACGGAGCAATGTTTATGTTTGTGTTTGGGTTAGGTACTATCCCTGTAATGCTTTCAATTTCTGTATTTGGTCAATACATTAGTTTACGTTACAGAAATGCTATTCACAGATCGGTTCCGGTATTAGTAAGTATAATGGCAGTTTTGCTGATCGTAAGGGGATTAAATTTGGGCATTCCAATGTTAAGTCCGCAATACAATAAAGAAATTGTAGTGGAAAACAACGCGCCAAAAAAACACGTTGTAATTAAATGTTGTGTTCCACCAAAAAACAAAACTCAATAAAAAATTAATTATTTAGTGAAATCATATTATGTACTGGGAAAAATATTCATATGAAAAAATAAAACATAAAGTATTTGAAGCGCTAAGCAACAATACAAACTATAATACTGAAAAGGTTTTAGGTTTACCAGGCACCTTGCTTGATTCAGAAGTTTTTTATGACGACGCACCTTTTTTAAAAGATGCACCTTTTCTTTCAACCTTGATCGCCAACCCTAACCACATTGGGGTGCATACCCTTGGTGATAAGCATGAAGATTTTTTTAAAGGCACACACGAAATAGAAAAAGATCTAATTAAAATTTGTGCTGAAGAAATTTTTGGGGCAGAACCACAATCCTATGATGGTTATGTTGCTAGCGGCGGAACAGAAGCAAACATTGAAGCTTTATGGATCTATAGAAATTTTTATTTACAAGAATACAAAGCCGATCTTAGTGATATTGCTGTTATATATTCCGCAGACACCCACTACTCTATTCCAAAAGCAGTTAATTTATTAGGCGTAAAAGGTATAGAAGTAAATGTAGATCAAAAAACGCGTGAAATAAATTTAAAAGATCTGGAGTTGATTTTGCATGATGTTTTATTAGCAGGATACAAATATTTTATTGTTAATATAAACATGAGTACAACCATGTTTGGCTCTGTAGATGATATTAATAAAATCGTTGATCTTTTAGACCTTTTTCATTTAAATTACAAGATCCATATAGACGGCGCCTATGGTGGATTTATTTTTCCATTTACAAATGCCGAAAATCCATTCACGTTTAAAAATAAAGCAATTTCATCCTTTTCAATAGATGGGCATAAAATGTTACAAGCGCCATATGGCACAGGCATCTTTTTGATCAGAAAAGATTTTTTAAAATATGTTTGCACTAATGAAGCTGGTTATGTAAAAGGAAAAGATTATACTTTATGCGGTAGTAGGTCTGGCGCTAATGCTGTTTGCGTTTGGATGATCTTACGCACACATGGATCGATTGGGTGGAGTGTAAAAATGCATCAATTAGTAGATAGAGCAAATTCGATCTGCGAAAGACTTAATGAAATGGGTGTAAAGTATTTCCGTCATCCTGACTTAAACATTGTTACTATTGATGCAAATTTTATGAGCGGCGACCTGGCAAGAAAATATCATTTGGTTCCGGATAATCACGAAGAAAAACCAAACTGGTATAAGATAGTGGTGATGCCGCACGTAAAGCAAGGGATCATTGATAAATTCTTATCTGAATTAAAAAACGAACAACAAAATAGAGTAAAATAATTATGGATCTAGTTTCCAAATACAATATTCCGGCTCCTCGTTATACATCCTATCCTACTGTACCGTATTGGGATAATAATTTGAACGAAAAAAAATGGATCCAGCATATAAAAAATGCATTTATCAAATATAACAAAGATGGTATAAGCTTATACATTCATTTACCTTATTGCGAAAGCCTTTGCACCTATTGTGCCTGTAACACACGTATAACCGTCAATCATAAAGTTGAACAACCTTATATTGAATCCTTATTAAAAGAATGGCAATTATATTTAAATCAGTTTGAAGGCAAACCTCTTATAAAAGAAATTCATTTGGGAGGAGGAACGCCCACTTTTTTTTCGCCTGAAAATTTATCCTATTTATTACGTTCTATTTTAAGTACTGTAGATATTTCTAAAGATCACGACTTTAGTTTTGAAGGACATCCAAGTAACACTACAAAAGCACATTTACAATCCTTATATGATCTAGGCTTTAAGCGTGTTAGTTTTGGTATACAGGATTTTGACGAAAAGGTACAAGACACTATTAACCGTTATCAAACTTTTGAAGAGGTAAAGCAAGTTTTAGATGAGGCAAGAGAAATTGGTTATACATCCATTAATTTTGACTTGGTGTACGGACTGCCCTACCAAACCATCGCTTCTATAAATGATACGATCACAAAGATCATTTCATTAAAGCCCGAACGAATTGCATTTTACAGCTATGCGCATGTGCCATGGTTAAAACCCGGTCAAAGAAAATATACCGAAAAAAATTTACCCACCGATACCTATAAACGCAGCTTGTACGAAGAGGGTAAATCATTATTTTTAGCGGCCAATTATTTGGATATAGGTATGGATCATTTCGCACTTCCAAATGATAGTCTGTTTGATGCATTTAGAAGCGGAAGTTTACATCGCAATTTTATGGGTTACACAACAAATACTACTAAACTATTAGTTGGTTTAGGTTGTTCATCCATAAGTGATAGTTGGGATGCATTTGCACAAAATATTAAAACGGTTGAAGAATACCAAAAAGCAGTATCAGATGGACATTTCCCGATCTTTAAAGGGCATTCGTTAACCAATGAAGACCTGTCGATTCGCCAACACATCTTAGATCTTATGTGTAAACATGAAACAACATTAGAT
>JBEIEI010000205.1:0-4603 GCA_040382975.1 Flavobacteriales bacterium | reverse complement strand
GTCATCTCAGCCAACTCAAGTATATCAGCCTTTAGCAATTTATATTCATAGGTCATGAATGATTTTTGAAGATGCGATATTTTTTTTCCTTCCTGATTCAGTAACATGATATTTTTAATGTTTTTACTCGAGGCATCGGCTTTAAATGTGTAAACAGAATCTTTGTTGGGGATGTTTACATCAAAGTCTCCATATTTATCCGTCCTTCCTCTACCAAGTGTATCAATTTTATTTCCCGCCTGAATTTACACAAACACATTTTCTAATGACTCATTAACACCGGCAGTGTTTATAGTAAACAGTTTTCCTTTAATGTTTATTTTAAACACATTTATAAATGGCAACGAAATTTCTTTAACCGAAAATCAAAATTCTCTTGAATGTTGTTAGAGAAACAAAAAAACTAATAACAGCGAAATGAACAAATTATTTAAAACTCTGCATGTCGCACAATTTTTTGTAAGTGCCATTTGAAGTAAGAAGGTGTGCATGTGTGCCACGTTCAATAATTTCTCCTTGGTTCATGACAATAATTTCATCGGCATTGGCAATGGTAGATAAACGGTGCGCAATAACAACACTGGTTCGGTTTTTCATTAAATTTGTTAAAGCTTCTTGTACTAATTTTTCGCTTTCGGTATCTAAAGCAGATGTAGCTTCATCTAAAATTAAAATAGAAGGGTTTTTTAGTATCGCTCTAGCAATGCTTAAACGTTGACGTTGGCCTCCGCTTAATTTACCGCCTCTGTCACCAATAATGGTATCATAGCCTTTTGGTAATTGCAGGATGAATTCGTGAGCATTGGCAATTTTAGCGGCTTCTATTACTTCATTTTCAGAAATATTATGCATGCCAAAAATGATGTTGTTTTTTACCGTATCATTAAATAGAACGCTTTCTTGTGTAACAACCCCAATATGTTTACGTACGCTTTCTGTTTTAAGATCTTTAATGTCAATTCCGTCAATTAACAAAGCACCTTTATCGCTTTCGTAAAAGCGTGGTAACATATCTGCCATGGTAGTTTTTCCGCTTCCACTTTGACCAACAAGGGCAACAGTTTTACCTTTTTCTATTTTTAAATTAATGTTCTTTAAAACATAACCTTCATCCCCTTTGTGATAGGCGAATGATAGGTTTTTATATTCAATTTCTTTATTAAAACTCTCAATTTCTTTGGCATTAGGCTTATCTACAATCACATTATCTGCCAATAAAATTTTATCAATACGCTCTTCGCTGGCCACTCCTTTTTGAATATTGCTGTAGGAAGTAGTTAATTGCTTAATAGGTGGAATTAATTGTGAAGCAAGGATAAAATACATAAGAAATAAAGGCCCAGTTAATTCGCCTTTAAAAACCATATTGCCACCAATAAATAAAATAAACATTAAAATACCGGTAACTACAACTTCAGTTAGGGGTGAACTAAGATCGGTTTTGCGATATACTTTTACCGATTGTTTGTAATAGGTTTGATTAATGTTCTCAAACTTTTTTTGCATTGGTCCCATTGCGCTAAAAGCCTTAATTACTTTTAAACTCCCTAAAGTTTCTTCGATCACACTTATTAATCCACCTAATGTTTCTTTGCTTTTTCGCGATGCACTCTTTAAGCTTTTTCCTAAGAGAGCAATAAATAATGCGGCTATAGGTAAAAGTAATAAAATGTAAATGGTGAGTTTTGTGCTTACTAACAACATTAAACTAAACGAAATAATTATGGTTAATGGCTCTCTAAAAATCATTTCAAGGGTTTGCATAATACTCCATTCAATTTCCTGCACGTCAGACGTCATGCGGCTCATGAGGTCACCTTTTTTTTCTTCGCTGTAATAACTTAGGGGCAAATCCATTGCTTTTTTATACATTTTATTGCGTAGATCTCGAACTACGCCGTTGCGAATGGGTGCAATAAAAAACATAGCAAGGTAACGGAAAAGGTTCTTAAAAAATGTCATAACAAATACAATTACGCAAATAATAATAAGTGCTTTTGCCTTACCTCCTTGTGTAACAATTAATCCGGCTAAATAGTAGTTAGAAATATCTTTAATGTATTCAGATGACAAAGCAAATTCAGGTTTTCCTTTTAAAAGGATCAGTCCTGTTTCAACCATATTTGTCTCTTCAAATAATAACTTTAAGAACGGCATGGCAAGCGTAAGGCTTACCGCACTAAAAATTGCAAAAAGAATATTAAAAAACACGTTGGCAACAAGGTACCCCTTGTAATTTTTGGCGTATTTTAAAACAGAAAATAGTTTTTTCATTTAAGATAAAACGGTAATTTATTTGAAATATTAGCGAAGATACTACAAAAATCTCAGTACATTTACACTATGGAAACCCTTAGGCAACAAAAAGTAAGTAAATTATTAGCTAAAGAATTGGCTGAAATTTTCAGAAGTGATTCCCGCTCCCTTTTTGGTGGTGGATTTATTACTGTAACTACTGTGCGCATTAGTCCGGACTTAAGTTCGGCAAAAGCCTACTTAAGTATAATGGGCAATAAAGATAAAGCGGTTATTTTTAAATTAATTCAAGATCAAAACAGCGTAATTCGTAAAAAGTTAGGCTTAATTGTTGGAAAACAACTGCGTATTGTGCCCGAATTAATGTTCTTTATCGACGATTCGTTAGATTACGCCATGAAAATTGACGCACTTTTAAAGAAGTAATAAATTTAATCTGGATTTTTCATTTTATATAGCCAAACGTTATTTGGTTTCTAAGAAATCCAATAATGCCATTAATATAATTAGTTGGATAAGCATTACCGCAATTGCGATAACTACTGCCGCTTTAATTATTATTCTTTCAGCAATGAATGGTTTAACCGGAACGGTTGCCAATTTATACAATGTTTTTGAGCCCGACCTAAAAGTAACTGTTGTTAAAGGAAAATATTTTGAAGCCAACGATAAATTAGTTTCTGAAATTAAAGCGATCGATGGTGTAAAAATAATTTCAAAAACTTTAAGCGATAAGGCATTATTAAAGAATATTGATAAGCAGGCGCTTGTTACCATTGTGGGTGTTGATGGTAATTTTAGCAAAGTAGCTCAAATAGAGTCCTCTGTTGAAGATGGTGTTTATGGGTTAAATGAGCTTAATAAAAGTAATATTCTTTTAGGAAGAGGGATCGCCAATCAATTGCAAGTAAATATTCGTGAATTTGTAAATGAATTAAGCATTTTTAGCCCTGTTAAAGGCAAATCAGGAAGTCTTAATCCGGATGATAATTTTAATCAGATCTATTGCACGCCAACCGGAATTTTTTCGTTGAATGATGAATTTGATTATCAGTTTGCATTTGTAAATATTGAAACTGCTAAAAAATTATTTGACGAACCCAATAAAGTAAGTGCTATTCAGATCTTATGTGAGAAGGGAAAAAGTGATGATGTACAAATGGCCTTGCAAGAAAAATTAGGCGATAAATTTGAGGTGAAAAATCGTTATCAGTTAAACGATGTTTTATTTAAAACTTTAGAAACAGAAAAACTAGCAACGTTTATTATTCTGGCATTTATATTAATTATTGCAACATTTAATATTATCGGTGCTTTAACCATGTTAATTATAGAGAAACGAAGAGATATTAAAACCCTTTACAGTATGGGCGCAAGCATACAATTAATACGTAATATTTTTATGCGAGAAGGCTTTCTGATAACCGGAGTAGGTGCAATTATTGGGTTAATAATTGGTTTGTTTGTTTGTTGGTTACAAATGCAATTTCATTTAGTGAAGTTTGGTGATGAATTTATTATTCCATACTACCCTATAGAAATACAGATCAAAGATTTTGTATGGATCTTTGGATTAATTATGAGCATTGGTTTTTTTGCGGCGCTTTATCCGGTAAGAGTTTTTACCAAAATGGATTTAGTACACTAATTTTTTATTTTCTTGTTCATGAAGTTTCTTGTTTCTAGTTTGTGAAACCAGAAATCAGGAACATTAAACCTGAAATATACGCTTCCCACCATTTAGCTTTGATGCCAACAAAAACACCTTCTTCTTTAATTTCAACAGGAAATGTTTTTAAGGCAAATGCTCCGCCCGACGTGGCTTTTCCGGTCTCCAAGTCAAAGGAATAGCGGTGTAGCGGACAAACCACTTCGTTTTTATTTGTGCAAGACCCTCTGCTAAGACTGGCGCCATTATGCGGACATTTATCTCCAAAAGCAAACAAGCCTTTTGTAGTTCTTACAACACAAATTTTTTCTCCGTTAAACTCAAAATTAATAAAGGTGTTTGGCTGAAGGTATTCTTCTGCTTTCTCTTCTTTTTCAAATATTTTATACCAATGATAACTCAGAAATTATAAATATTGAATTGTTTTTGGAATTAGATAATATCACTCATAGTATAAATTCCTTTTTTACCATTTAAGAATTCGGCAGCAATTACAGCGCCTAGAGCAAATCCCTTACGGTTATGGGCTTTGTGCATTATTTCTATATCATCTACATCTGAGCTGTATTTAATAATGTGTGTGCCCGGAACTTCTCCTTCGCGAACATCTTTAATGAATAGTGTTTCAAGACTGTTTGAATCGATGCTCCAATTAGTTTTTCTATCAATTTTTTTAAT
>JBEIEI010000204.1:0-4631 GCA_040382975.1 Flavobacteriales bacterium | reverse complement strand
TTTACGATTGGCTTTGGAGAAAAAAAATAAGAACTAACTAGATCTAGCAAAAGCCTTTTTTAGCGTTAAATAATCTATATAATACAATACTTTTATAGATAGCATATTATTTTGAGCAGTATTAAATGATCCTTTAAAGTTTTCGTAATAATCATTTGTAATTGTATTCTCGCGCTTAAGTACAGAATTTTTCCAAACAATGTTTATCTCGCTGCCCGGAGCAAACTGCCAAAAGAAAACCATATCGATGTTAAAGGCATTAAAATTTACATCATGATTTCCTAAATAATCATATGAATTTAACTTACCATTACCACCCAATTGATAATACTCTTGGTATTTAGCTATAGACCAATAATGTCTTAAACGGAAGGATAAGGACATTTTATTGGTGAATTTGTAAACACTCGAAAATGTATTACTAACGGTTTGCATATTACGACGGCCAAAAGTAATTGTGTCACTCATTTCATTATAATTCACAAAACCAATATCATCCGTTAAAATATCATTCGCTACTTCATAAATAAACGATAATTTATTATTTGCCCTATATCGTGGAGAAACCTCAAAATTTAAATAGTTACGATTGTTCTCTTTAAAAATCCTATAATTAGCCGAAACGTCTAAAGCAAACGGTTTACGATAATCGCTCGAAATAAAACCACCATAATTATAATTTATAGGAAAAGAATAAAACCTATTTGCAATCCTAGGCTCATAATAATCATTAGTAACCACAGGCTCTAAACCATAATTAATACCACAAGTTAAAAAACGTTTGCTAAAAGTTGTAATATTACGGCCATAAATTCCAAAATTCCAAAAGGCATCGGGTTTGTAAATGCGCTGGTAAACAACACTCACGCTGTTATAACTATTGTTAACTTTCCAAAAAGGTTGGTAAACATTGTATTCAAAATTTACACCGTTCTCGGTATTGTTGGTTAAAAATAAAATTCCGAGATCGTTTGGATTATACTTATCGGTATTTAAAGCGCTATAAACATTCCATTTAAAATTACCACCCGACTTTCCAAAATCGATATTGTAATTATATCCCGAAGATGGCTTTGAATTATCACTAAAAAAACGATTGCTCATGGCGCCAAATCCACCAATAGAATACATGTTTGTTTTATTATTTATTCTAAAACCCGCGCCGGTAACATTGGCGTCGTAAAAATGCCCGTCGCGCGTAACGTTTGTGTTTACAAGGCTTACCGATGAATTATTTTTTAATGCTTGATCAAGTACAACAATATTATAATTGGTGAGTGGCGATGTTAGTATACTTCGTTTATTCCCTAAACTATCTGCAACAGTTGCATACGTGTTATTTGCCAAACCGTTAAACACACCTATTCCTAATTTACCATTTGTTCTGCCTGATAATTTTGTGGCATTTAATAGTTGTGTTTGAGTAGGATTTTTAATTACTTTTTCTCCATCAGTCAATTTACTGTCTACACTATAATAATCCATTGGCAAACCACCAACCCTTCGCGAATAAAATAAACCTCCCTTGTTAAAAAGTTCAGTACCTTCTGTAAAAAATGGACGACGTTCCTGAAACTGAACTTCGAAAGGAGAAAGATTTAAAACTTGATTATCGGATTGTACCTGACTAAAATCGGGGACTAAGGTCACATCTAAAGTAAACGCATCCGAAATACCATATTTTACATCCATTCCGCCACTTGCATTATAGGTAAGATCTTTCACGTTGGCATCATTATACGGATAATGATTTACAATACCTGCAACATAGGGTGTAAGCGATAAACGAACCGGGGGCTTAAGATGTTCTAATCCGGTTAAATGACCGAATTGCCTTACAAGTGCATTTATTTTTGGATCAATTGTATTCCAAAACGAATTTTCGCGAGAACGGCGTATCTTTCGGATCATGTTTAAGCCCCAGGTTTGTATGTCTTTTGCTGAAAATCTAACGGCCGAATAAGGGATCTTTAATTCAATTGCCCAACCGGTTGAATTTAGTTTTACGGCACTCATCCAAACAGCGTTCCAATCAAAATCCTGCCCAATATCACTGTACCGAGCATCAATCTGAGTGCCTGCTGCTGTTACAAAAAAACCAAAAGCATTGATATCATCATCATAGGTATCAAAAAAAACGCCAAAAAGGTCGGCATTGGCCTCGTTATCCCCGGGTGCTTAGCTCGTGCAAAATACTGTCAGGCGAGGCATCATAGCAATTAGCACTTATGTAAATGGCAACATTATCATACAAAATCTTTACTTCTGTTTTTTGTTCGCTAGGCAAGCCCGGGTGAAGATCGCGTTGAATAAATCCATCTGTAATTTCTGCCTTCGCCCAGCAGGTATCATCTAATACACCATCAATTTTTGGCGCAAAAAAAGTACGCACGGCGTTTACAGATCTGATCTGCGAAAAAACATCGTCAAAGAAAATGATAAGCAATAATAGGATAAAGGTCTTTTTCATTATTAGGATGGCACTAAATTATAAGGAATTCTAAACTTTATAATCCCCCTTTTGAGGTGAAAAACATGTTTTTACCAATTTATAACATAATTATGCTGCTATTAAAAACGCAAAAAATGATCAAATCGTATAAGATTTTTTCAATAAAAATACCAATATTAATGTATCTTTAGCCATCAAAAAAAGATCATCCATTAGTAAGGACAGAAACAGCGAGATTATGGCTGATCTTGTTTTAAATGAATAAAAATAACAGCGCACTAAATTCTAGTAACAGTATGTGGAAATATTTTTCAGGGATCTTATTACGAAATAAACTAGCTTTTACCATTGGAGTATTACTTCTAACCGTTTTTATGGGTTACGAAGCATCTAAAATGCAACTATCGTATGAGTTTGCTAAAATATTGCCTGATACCGATAGCACATTTATAGAATACCAGAATTTTAAGAAAAAATTTGGCGAAGATGGAAATGTAATGGTTATGGGTTTTGCCGATAAAGATCTTTTTCAATTTGAAAAATTTAAGGACTGGACCAAACTAAACAACGACCTTAAAAACATTCAAGGCGTTAAAGCCATCATGTCGTTACCTACCGCATATAGATTGGTTAAAAATGACAGTCTCGAAAAATTTGATTTTGTTCCGCTTATCCAAAATCCAATTACCTCGCAAAAAGAGGTAGATAGTTTAAAAAATGAATTTTTAAATATGCCTTTTTACGAAGGTATTATTTACAATAAAGAATCAGGAGCTAACCTTGTTGCCATAACATTTACCAAAAAAGACCTTGACTCTAAACGCCGTTTAGATATGGTAAAAGAGATAAAAGAATTAGGCGATGCTTATTCGAAAAAATATAATACCGAAATGCATTATTCGGGTATGCCATACATTCGCTCGCAATTAATGACCAAGGTGCGAGCTGAAATGACGCTTTTCTTAATTCTTGCCATAATAGTTACTGCAATAATTTTATGGATGTTCTTTAGGTCATTTACAACTGTTTTCTTTTCATTGATAGTGGTGGTAATTGGCGTAGCATGGTCTATTGGCATCATGTACCTGTTTGGTTATAAAATAACGGTGCTGTCGGGATTAATTGCACCACTAATAATGGTAATAGGCTTGCCTAACTGTATATTTTTAATTAATAAATACCAAAGCGAATTTGTTGCGCACGGCAATAAAATTAAAGCCCTTGCGCGAAGTATAGAAACTATTGGTGTTACTTTATTTTTAGCTAACATAACAACTGCCATTGGCTTTGGTGTTCTTTATTTTACTAAAAGTTCTATGCTGGTTGAATTTGGTGTGGTTGCGGCAATTAGCGTTATGGCTACATACGTTATTACGCTAATTTTAATTCCGGTAATTTTAAATTATTTACCAACTCCAAAAGCAAAACATACCAAGCATCAGGAAGGAAAACGTATCAATAAAACATTGGATGTTATTGACCACTTAGTGCAAAATAACCGTAAAGGCATTTACCTAACTACAAGTATCATTACTGCTATCTCTTTATGGGGGATGACATTTATTGACATGAACGGTTATGTTGTAGATGATCTGCCTGAAAAAGATCCGGTTTATGTTGACCTTTCTTTCTTTGAAACTAATTTTAAAGGTGTATTACCTTTCGAAATATCTGTTGATACGAAAGCACCCAAAGGTATATTTGCGAATAACGCAAGAGCCATTTATAAAATTAAATTATTACAAAAAACATTGGCCGAGTATGCTATTTTTTCAAAGCCATTATCAATTGTTGAAGGAATTAAATTTTCATACCAGGCCTATAACGATGGCAACCCAAAGTTTTACAAAGTGCCAAGTATTGGTGATCTAAAAACCTTATCAGAATTTTCGGGTTCGTTAAAAGGACAAAACAATCGTTTGGCAACCTTTATGGATAGTGCGCAGCAAGTTACACGCGTAAGTTATCAAGTAGCAGATATTGGCTCAAAAAAAATGAAAGCCTTAATGACAGAACTACGCCCAAAAATTGATTCTATTTTTAACCCTGCAGAATATAACGTAAGCACAACAGGACACAGCTTGGTGTTTTTACTATTTTTTTTGCTTTTAACCAATCCTGTATAGTATCAATATTCACATAAAAATCTCGATTCCCTTCAATATAACTGATTGTTTCT
>JBEIEI010000203.1:0-4635 GCA_040382975.1 Flavobacteriales bacterium | reverse complement strand
TGTTGGGTGCCGGGCACAGATCACGCGAGTATTGCTACAGAGGCCAAAGTAGTAAAATTATTAGCTGATCAGGGAATAAAAAAAGCCGATCTATCCCGTCAAGACTTCCTGAAACATGCTTGGGATTGGAAAGAAAAGTATGGCGGCATTATTTTAGAACAATTAAAATGTTTAGGTGCCAGCTGCGATTGGAGTCGCACTAAGTTTACAATGGATGCTGATTTGAGCGATGCCGTTTTAGATGTTTTTATAGATCTTTATAATAAGAAGCAAATTTACCGTGGTGTACGTATGGTCAATTGGGACCCTCAAGGCCTTACTGCTGTTAGTGATGAAGAGGTAATTCATAAAGAAGCAAATAGCAAATTAGTTTATGTAAAGTATAAGATCGAAGCTTCGGCAGGCTCAACTACCCATGGTGATGAATATATTACTGTGGCAACTACTCGTCCCGAAACAATTATGGGAGATACCGCTGTATGCGTTAATCCGGCAGATGAACGTTACTTGCATTTAAAAGGTAAAAATGTAATTGTTCCAATTGTAAATAGAATTGTTCCAATAATATTTGATGAGTATGTAGATGCTAGTTTTGGTACCGGCGCGTTAAAAGTAACACCTGCGCACGACATTAACGACTTCAATCTTGGTCAGAAATATAAATTGCCAACTATTGATGCCTTAACCCCGGAAGGAAAAATTAGCGAAGCTGCAGGTGCATATGTTGGTATGGATAGATTTGCTTGTCGTAAACAAATTGTAAAAGACTTACAGGAACAAGGGTTAGTTGAAAAAATTGAAGAAATAAAAAACAAAGTTGGTTATAGCGAACGCACAGATGCAGTAATTGAGCCCCGTTTGAGCATGCAGTGGTTCTTAAAAATGGACGATATAAGCAAACCGGCCTTAGACGCTGTTTTAAATAACGACGTAAAATTAATTCCGGAAAAATTTATAAATACCTACAAGCATTGGATGGAAAATGTACACGATTGGTGCATTAGCCGTCAGTTGTGGTGGGGACAACAAATTCCCGCATGGTATGATGGAAAAGGAAATACAGTTGTTTGTAAAACAAAAGAAGAAGCTTTTGATAAATTAAAAATTTTAAACGATAAATTAAAAATTGATGAGGTTAAACAAGATGAAGATGTTTTAGATACCTGGTTCTCTTCATGGTTATGGCCTTTAACAGTTTTTGATCCAAACATTGTAAAGAACGGATGGGACAAAGCAAATGCAGATCTTAAATATTATTATCCAACCAATGATCTGGTAACGGCACCAGAAATTTTATTTTTTTGGGTAGCGCGTATGATCATTGCCGGAAAAGAATACACGGGCTTAAAGCCATTTAATAATGTTTATTTAACCGGTATTGTGCGCGATAAGCAAGGGCGCAAGATGAGTAAGAGTTTAGGAAACTCACCTGACCCCTTAGAATTAATTGAAAAATATGGTGCAGATGGCGTGCGTGTTGGTATGCTACTCTGCTCCCCTGCCGGGAACGACTTAATGTTTGATGAAAGCTATTGTGAGCAAGGCAGAAATTTTGCAAATAAAGTTTGGAATGCATTTCGTTTAATTAAAGGGTTTGAAGTTGGAGCTTCTACAGGCTCAGCCACCATTGAGCAACCTCAAGCTTCTATAACCGCTATCAAATGGTTTGAAAACAAATTATCTGAGCAATTAGAAATAATTAATGATCATTACTCAAAATACAGAATGAGCGATGCTTTAATGGCAACCTATAAATTAGTTTGGGACGATTTCTGCGCTTGGTATTTAGAAATAATTAAACCGGAATTTATAGATGGTAAATCTCAGCCTATTGATAAAAGCACGTATGAAGCAACCATCAATTTCTTAGAATCTTTATTAAAGATAATGCATCCTTGGATGCCTTTTATAACAGAGGAAATTTGGCATTTAACTAAAGATAGGGCCGAAAAAGAATGTATAATTGTTGCTGAGTGGCCAAAAAATAAAACTTTAGATCAAGAGGTATTAAAACCTTTTGAAGTTTTAAAAGAAGTTGTAACTCAAGTTAGAAATATCCGTCAGCAAAAAAACATTTCGCCAAAAGAAAAATTAGAGGTTAAAGAAAGGTCGGATGTTGGCGAGAAATATAGCAGTTTTGATAGCGTGATCGTAAAATTGGCAAATCTTTCATCTTATAGTTATACTAAAGAAAAAGTTGAAGGGGCTTTTGGATTTATGGTTTTAAATGCCGAATTTTTTGTTCCATTAACCGGAAACATAAATATTGAAGAGGAAAAAGAACGTCTAACTAAAGAGCTTGAATACAATAAAGGATTTTTAAAATCTGTACAAGTAAAATTATCTAATGAACGCTTTGTGGCTAATGCAAAACCTGAGATCATTGACGGGGAACGCAAAAAAGAAAGTGACGCTTTAAATAAAATAAAATCTATTGAAGCTCAATTAGCTTCGTTGTAAATTAAAATCTATCCATAAAAAAAGCCACTAATTATTTAGTGGCTTTTTTGTTTTAAAGATTTTACCAATTAATCATTTAGCGCGCCTTTGTCTAGCCAGCACTTAATACTGTCTAGTTGTGCTTGTGCAAGCATGCCACTTGGCGGCATTGGATTATTTGGTGAATCAAATACTCTTAATTTAAATTTTCCGTTTGTTACTTTAAGATTTAAACCGGCATAAGTGGTAAAGTCTCCCGATCCAAAACCTGAAACATGACAGCCACTTTTTGCACAATTATTAGTAATAATTGGTTTTATGTGTTTATTAAACTTAATACTGTCGCATAAATTTGCAGGCGCAGGAGCCGGTAAAGGGGCTGTTTTCCCAACTTTTTTTTCACAATTCATAAAAAGTAGTACAGTAGCAATTCCAAGTAAAATTGGCTTAATTTTATTCATAAACAATAAATTGTTTTGTTTTGGTAAATGATTTTGTTTCTATACTTAAAAAATATTGACCTTTTGTCAGATTATCAATATTTAAATTAATGGTGCCATAACCTTCTTGCATGGTTACAGGCCATTCCTTTATAAGTTTCCCCTCAATATTTGTAATTTTTGCTTTTGCTAAATAATTTGTTGGCGCAAAATAATTTAGTTGCGCCTGGTTTTTTGCCGGATTAGGAAAAACATTAAAAAGTTGCAAAGTGCTTGCAATGTTTTTTTGCATTTCATTAAGGCCAACAATATCCGAACTATCTACTATAATATTCTCGTCTCCGGGAAAATAATAGGTAAAGGCAAAAAACACTAAACTCATTTCATCAGTTGTCGATTCCCCTTGATTAACGGTTTGCGGTGGATTATTAGGATTGTTTGGGTTGCTGGCCCTGTTGTCGTATTCAGAATGGCAAACTAATTTACTTCCTAATGGCACCTTAATTGGGTTTCTGAAATTATAAATACCTTGCCACTTAAAATCCCATCTTGGAATATTAATCAATGGTAGTGTATCATTTGTAACATTTTCAAGGGCAAATACTTTCATTTTATTTCCTATTAGGTGCATGTGTGGAGCTACCGATAACAAAGTAATTGCCGGAAAGGGCAGAGCAGCTGTTGTTGTTAAAGTTGACACCGATGTAAATGTTTTTACAACATTTGGTGGAATGGACAAAGGACCATTTATTAGATTTGTTTCGCTTAGCAGTGGCGCTAAAAATACCTCTCTAAATAATGGCGAAGTTGTATTGGCAGCAAACTTAATATTAACGCGCGTGCTATCTAATTTTAAGTAGGTTCCTTGTGGATAATGTATTTGTAAAATGATACGTGTGTTTTTTCTTAATCTAACTCCCATTAAATTCGGAAATTTAATAGGCGCAGTTCCCGGAACCCATTCTCCAATTAACCTAGAATCGTTGCTGCCTGTTCCAAAAAACGAGGTGTAGCCTGCGCCCGGATCCAAGCTGTCTTTTTGTTTAATTAATGCTGTAGTATCTTCAAATACTAACACGTGATGCACAATTGAAGAATTTCCCGGTTTAACTTCAATTTCAGCAGCAAATTTATCCACCGAAAAATTAGTATTAATAACGAAACAACGGTATAGGTCGTTAGCGGTATTAACCATATAATTCTGCATTTTACCGGTAAAATCGATTGAACTAAGTTGGGTTGAGGTGTTGGTATAAGTTGGCGGAGTTGGCGCACCTGCCGCATTCCCTTGTTGCCCACCTCCTAAAACCCATTGGCTTATCTTATTCTTGTCCGTTACAGATAAAACACGTTCATGTGCAAGGTGCTTGTATTGAGGATCTGGCGGCCATGGCGGCATGTAATTACTATCTACATATTGTTTTATCATAAACCTAAAATTAAAGGCGTCGGTGTATGACATTAATGAATTTGGCGCTAAGCCGCCGGTATGATGGCAGCTGGTACAATTAGAATATAAAAGCGGTGCAATATCCTGTGCCCAGGTTGGAGATTGTGCTTTGTATTTTAAACTTAAAAAGCAAAATAAAAAACTTAAAAAAATTAACTGTAAAGATATCTTCATTATATAAAGTTAAAAAAACTTTTTTAAAAAGAGCTATCCATCTTAAAATTTAATTGTATTTTAGATTTTGGTACAAAATAGCCATTATGAAAAATTTATTAATATTATTTTTAGCCCTATCATTATCGTCTT
>JBEIEI010000202.1:0-4770 GCA_040382975.1 Flavobacteriales bacterium | reverse complement strand
TGGAAAAAAACCAATTACCAAAACTCCTGTTACTGATAAAGAGAGGGAGTTTCGTGAGGCTAATCTAATTGCCAACTCAGAAAATAAAAAGAAACCGGCTTCTACAAAAAGACCAAAAAAATCTTCTACTCCTAAACAAACAACTAGTTTATTAGATGCCATTGTTGAAGGTATGGAGGAAAGAAAAGCCAAAAACATTACCATCTTAAACATTAGTAAATTAGAGAACAGAGTAACCGATTACTTTGTGATTTGCGATGCTGATAGTAAAACGCACGTTAATTCAATTGCGGATAGCGTTGAAGATATGGTTATAAAATTAACCAACGAAAAAGCTTATCACGCAGAAGGTCACCAGAACAGCGAGTGGATCTTAATAGATTATATAAATATTGTTGTTCATGTATTTTTACGCGAAACCCGCGAATTCTACAATATAGAAGGACTTTGGGGCGATGCTGAGATCACAACAATTAACAACTAATTTTACACTGATAGAAAATTAAAATGAGCGAAACACAAAATACGGAACCTACTCCAAACGAATCAAACAACAAATCCAATTCATCTGAAGAGGAAAGAAAAAAGCAATTTGAGCGAATGAAAGAAAAATTCAGTCGCCCGGGTTCTAATTTTGGCGGTGGCAATAAAGGCGGCGGTAACAGCGGTAACAATTTTTATTGGATATACGGTGTAGTAATTGCCGTGTTATTATTTATAGTTTTTTATGGCAATGGCTTCACTCCGCGTTTAGCAGAAGTTAGTCAGGGTAAATTTTACCAAGACATGCTTGCTAAAGGCGATGTAACCGATGTGGTTATTGTAAACAAAACAATTGCTCGTATATACATTAATCCAGATAGTGCTGCAATTTGCAACCGTTACAAAGATCCTAAAACAGCCAAGTCGTTATTCCCTGATAAAAAATATCCGGGTCCTCATTATTTTATCACTGTTCCATCAATCGATAATTTAATGCTTGGCATGGAAAAAGTGCAGAACGAAGCAGGTATCCCAAAAGAAAAACAAGTATTTGCGCGTAGTATTGAAGAAACCAATTGGATGAGCGATCAATTACCTTGGTTATTACCTATAATTATTATGGTAGTACTTTGGATATTTATGATGCGTCGTATGGGCGGCGGCGGCGGAAGCGGCGGACCGGGACAAATATTCAACATCGGAAAATCAAAAGCGACTTTGTTTGATAAAGACTCTAACGTAAACATCACATTTAATGATGTTGCAGGTTTAGATGGTGCTAAAATGGAAGTAATGGAGATCGTTGATTTCCTTAAGAATCCAAAAAAATATACTGATCTTGGAGCAAAAATTCCTAAAGGTGCTTTATTGGTTGGCCCTCCGGGTACCGGTAAAACCTTATTAGCTAAGGCTGTTGCAGGCGAAGCAAAAGTTCCTTTCTTCTCATTAAGCGGATCGGATTTTGTAGAAATGTTTGTAGGTGTTGGTGCATCGCGTGTGCGTGACTTGTTTAAACAAGCAAAAGAAAAAGCGCCTTGTATTATTTTTATTGATGAGATAGATGCTATTGGTAGAGCGCGTGGTAAGAATGCAGCTGCAGGTGGAAATGATGAGCGTGAGAACACATTAAATCAGTTATTAACTGAGATGGATGGTTTTGGAACAAACAGCGGTGTAATTATTTTAGCCGCTACTAACCGTGCCGATATCTTAGACAGAGCCTTAATGCGTGCGGGTCGCTTTGACAGACAGATCTACGTTGATATGCCTGACTTAAATGAACGTAAAGAAATTTTTGCGGTGCATTTAAAGAAAATTAAAATTGACGAGAGTGTACAAATTGATTTCTTAGCAAAACAAACTCCTGGATTTAGTGGAGCGGATATTGCAAACATTTGTAACGAAGCGGCTTTAATTGCAGCACGTTCAAACAAAAAAACAGTGCAGAAACAAGATTTTTTAGATGCAGTAGATAGAATTATTGCAGGTTTAGAAAAGAAAAATAAAATTATAACTCCACAAGAAAAACGGGTAATTGCTTTTCACGAAGCGGGACACGCAACTGTAAGCTGGATGTTAGAACATGCTAGTCCGTTAATTAAAGTAACTATTGTGCCACGTGGCCGTTCGTTAGGTGCTGCATGGTATTTACCGGAAGAGCGTCAAATTACCACTACCGAACAAATAATGGATGAGATGTGTGCTGCCTTAGGCGGACGTGCAGCTGAAGAAGTTGTTTTTGGTAAAATAAGTACAGGTGCTTTAAGTGATCTTGAAAAAGTAACTAAGCAAGCATTTTCATCTATTGTGTATTATGGCTTAAATGATAAGATCGGTAATATCAGTTATTACGACAGTTCAGGACAAGGTGATTACGCATTTAGCAAGCCTTACAGCGAAAGTACAGCAAAAACAATCGATGAAGAGGTTAAAAAAATGACCGATATTGCTTACGCTAAAACAAAACAAATTTTAATTTCTAATAAAGATAAACTGACTTTACTAGCTCAAAAATTATTAGAGAAAGAAGTTATTTTTAAAGAGGACTTAGAAGAGATATTTGGTAAACGCCCATTTGATAAAGTTGAAGAAGTTGTTGCTCCAAAAATTGAAACGCCAACTCCTCCGGCGGATACGACAACTACAAACACAGCACCAAAAATAGATAGTTTGTAAGAATTAGGATCTAATAAATTTAAAAGCCCTGCAATTGCGGGGCTTTTTTGTTATCTGTCATCCCGATGCACGAGGGATCTAAATACAGATTCCTCAATCGACATCCCGATAGTTATCGGGACAGTGTGACACCTATCGTCGGAACGATAATAATATAATCAATAGCAAAAGATTTTTGATTTATCAATAACAAGATTTTAAACCTGTCGTCCCGAGGCACGAGGGATATATATCCAGTTTCCTCCTACCGTCGGAATGACATTTCTATAAACTTTAGCAAGAGATTTTTAATTACTAATTAAAAAAAAAGTGAACCGTTTAGTTCGCCTTTTAAAATTTTAAGTGTTTTATACCCTCACACCAAACACACATACATCATCTATCTGTTCTAACTCACCTTTCCAATTATCAAAAGTTTCTAAAAGTATCTGGCGTTGTTCAATTAAAGGCTTGTTACTGTTTTCAACTAGTAAATTATTTAATGTTTTGTATTTGAATTTTTTACCTTTTGGTCCACCAAACTGATCAGCAAAGCCATCGGTATAAAAATAAAGCATATCGCCTTTCTCAAAATCTATTTTATGTAATGTGAAGGGATCTGTTTTTATTCCTTTTCCAATTGGCATTTTATCTGCAAAACCATCAATCATTATATTATTTCGCACAATAACCGGTGCATTGTGTGCAGAGGCATAGGTAATTGTATTATTAATTTTATCAAAACAAATTAAAGTACCATCCATTCCATCTTGCCCACCCTCGTGCGATAAATTTTTAATTAAACGTTTTCTTACATAATTTAAAATTTCATGTGGCTCTTCAATTTTCTTTTCATTAATGGCTTCGTTGATAAAAGAAATATTTAAAATACTCATAAATGCGCCAGGCACACCATGCCCTGTGCTATCACAAACCGCCAAATAAAACTTCTCACTCTTTGTTTCATTTTCGTTTTTATTTACCACACGCGTTGCCCAATAAAAATCACCCGATACAATTGATTGCGGTTTAAATAAAACAAAAAAATCATTCAAATTTTTAGCTAAATAATCATTGCTTGGCAAAATGGTACTTTGTATTCTTTTGGCGTAATGAATAGAATCTACTATCTCTTTTTGTTTTTCTTCAATAACATCTTTTTGCTTTCTCACCTCCGCAGTACGCTCTGTTACTTTATCTTCGAGGTTATGATTAATATCTTGCAGATCGTGTATTAGCTTACTGATTGAGATCTGCATTTTTTTAAAGCTTTGCGCTAAAATCCCTATCTCATCTTGTGTGCCTAATTTAATTTCTACATCCAAATTACCGTCAGCTAACTCAAGTGCTTCTTTTGTTAATTCGTTTAATGGTTTTGTTATTGCACGCGACATAAAATACGAAACTGCAAATACGACAACTAACAACCCTAAAAATCCAACCAGTATATTGTGTCGTAATTTTGTTACTTGCTCAAAGGCTTCTTCCTCATCTATCTCACTCATTAAAACCCAATGCATATCAGCAATTTTTAAAGGCTTGTAGGCCGATAGCACCGAAACACCTCTATAATCAGGGAAGATCTTTGTTTCGGTCATGCCGCTTAAAGCTTCTTTAGTACCAAGTGTTTTAACCGTTTGAAGTCCTATAGAACTTTTATAATTTTTAATTTTATCAATTACATTTTTATCTACATTAATATCAGAAAGCATTTTAAAATAGTTTGTGCTGTCTTCTAACAAAAAGCGAGATTGATTTCGAAGCGTAAAATCTTCCCCAACAATATAGGTTTCACCGGTATTTCCTAAACCTACATTTTTCCAATTTTGTTTATTGGTCATTATATCATTTATTTTATCAATTGGCATTTGAAATGCAAGCACCCCAATTTTCTTATCTCCATCATAAACCGGACAAGCTATAAAGGATGAGTGGGCATTATAGGACGGGTGATAAGGAGCAAAATCAACTTGTTGTACGAAATCCTTTTTATTATTTTTTGCCACCGCTGCAAACGCCAGAGCGAGATTTGTATTTTTAAATGGACCGTCAATTAATGAAGTTGCAAAATCAACTTCTTTATAAACTGAGTAAACAATATTTCCGGTTTCTGCATCAATTAAAAATATATCG
>JBEIEI010000201.1:0-4776 GCA_040382975.1 Flavobacteriales bacterium | reverse complement strand
GGTGTTGCAGAAATGGATGTTGTAGTTGGTCCGGTGTTCCAAGTATATGTTGTAGCGCCTGATGCAGTAATAATTCCGCTTTGTCCTGCACACACCGTTGCATTTGCAATAGTTATGGTTGGATTAGCATTTACAGTTACTGTTGCATTTGCTGATGAGGTGCAGGTACCGTTTGTTCCAATAACCGAATAAGTTGTTGTTAAAGCCGGTGTAACCGAAACACTTTGTGTTGTTGCTCCTGTGCTCCAGGTATAGTTGGTTGCTCCCGCAGCAGAAATGGTAGCGGTTTGACCACTACAAATTGTTGATCCGATAGTACTAACGGTTGGCGTTGTGTTAACGGTTACGGTTGAAGTATTCGTTGCGACACAGCCGCCCGGAAGTGTTGCGCTAACGGTGTAAACTGATGTATTGCTTGGATTTACACTTATTGTTGAAGTGTTAGCTCCGGTGCTCCAGGTATAAGATGTAGCAGCCCCGGCAGTTAAAATAGCTGATTGTCCGTTACAAATCGTAGATGATGAGGCGCTAATGGTTGCGCTTGAATTAACAGTTATAGTAGCTGTGGTTGAGGTGGTACATGTGCCAATTGCTCCCGTAACAGTGTAAACCGTTGTTACTAATGGCGCTGCAGTTATTGTTGGACTGTTTGAAAGTGTGTTCCAAGTATAAGAAGTTGCACCCGAAACAGAAACGGCACCTGTTTGTCCTGCGCAAACGGTTGCAGAAACCGGAGTAAGTGTTGGACCATTTGTAACTGTAATTACAACAGGGTCTCTGTAAATTCCGCTCGGACAAAAGCCAGCCCAAATAGTATAAGTACCTGGAGTTGTAAATACCGAAGTTGTAACAACACTTCCAGTTCCGCCTAACGTAGGTCCGGCTAAATTTGTATACCAGCCAATGGTAGAAGGCGGACCTGTTGTTGTTGCAGTTAATATGGTTGAATTGTTGACGCAAATAGTAACATCGGGACTAGCCGTTATAGTTGGAACCACAAGAAGGGTTGAAGTCACTGTGCCGGCTCCACCTCTTGTGGCACCGTTAGGAGGAAAGGAAGTAACAATTTGAGAGGTAAAATTTCCTGATAAATATTGAACAGTGCCATTAACGCCACCGTTAACAGAAGTTGTAATCGCTGCGGCAGTTGTACCTATATAACCACCACCACCACCGGCTCCCGGACCATAGGCCATTGAAGTTGTTCCGAAAGAAAACCCTGATCTCATTTGTTGATTTCCTCCATTACCACCTCTGGCAGAAACAGTTATTGTATTTATTGATCCGACTGAATTAATAACAATTGCACCACCACCACCGGCACCACCGGCTCCATCTCGTCCACTCACATTATTTACAGGTGGAGCAGGAGTAGAGGTATTAAAGCCATCTTGACCATTTGAAATAATTTGCCCGCCACCTGATATTGTACCGTAACTAATAATATTTATTATCCCACCACCTCTGCCACCGGCACCACCGTAACCATCGTTCTGGTCGCCGGAACCGCCGCCACCACCGCAGAATAATCTTCCGGTATTATAGTTGAGAGGTCTTCCACCATAACCACCTTGAGCCCTTCTTACATCGCCGTTCCAACCGCCAACTCCGGGTCCATTTGTGAGTGGATTTAAATTTGAATTTGAAAATGTATAGCCGCCACGTCCTCCGCCGGAGGAACTCGAAGCCGCAAAGCCTGGGGCTTCGAGGTTCCAGGCTGTTACATAACCAGCAACTGAAACATCAGGATTACCCGTTCCGGTATATAGTGATGTATCTCCTGCATTGGCGCCGCCGCCGCCGCCGCCATTGTTTGCGTTAGCACCACCACCACCGTTTGCAACGGCGCCTTTGCAATATTGTCCGTTAAAATTTGCCAGATAGGTTGCTACATCTCCAGCTATACTTTCTCCTTTTTGCGCACCTTCCGCCGGATTGTTATGACACCAAGCCCCTGCTCCTAATAAACTACTTGTACTTAAAACACCACCTCTAAAACCTGAACCACTGGCATCGATTCTTCCGCCCGGATTAATTATTGTATTTCCATCAACCTCAAGCGCTATAACGCCACCGGTTGTGCCATTCCATGCAGGAGATGTGATACTTCCTGCTGCGCCAATAGTTAAGGAAGAGTAGCGTCTGGCCTTAACCACCTGAACCTTACCGGCAGATGTATAATCATTTTTTAGCGGGCAATCGATGGTGATAATGTTTCCGGCAACAGATGAGATCTGAGCATATTCATTATTTCCTGCATTGTTGTAGTTAACAATTTTACCGAAAGCGGGAGAGTAGGGCTCTGCACTATTAGGGTTACCCCAAATATTACTGAAGCAATTCACGCTTGCTCCCTGCATTTGGATAATGTAGATCAGGTCGCCAACAGCATAACCTGCCGAACTTAAAACGTTAATAGTTGTATTTCCAATAAAAGCATTGGCTGTTAATGAGGTGTATTGATTAACAATTGTTGCAGGAGCAATAATATTTCCTGCACCATCTTTACCTTTTTGGGAAAAAATGGTGGTTGAAAAAATAAGTGCAAGAAGAAGTATAATATACCTTTTCATAAGAGGAAACCAATATAGGAATTTAGATTTTAGATATTATGTTTTTTACTTAGTAAAACAACCATTTAACTCAGTAATTTGCCGCTTTTAAGGGTTATTTAGAAATAAAAAAGAAATTTATTGAAATAAGCAGCTTAAATTTGAATAATTATGCTTTTTAAACTAAAGGAATTTGAACATAAAATTGAGGAAACATTCCTTAAAAAAGGGTTAAAATTATTCCTGAACAAAAAGGTTGAGCTAATAAAAAAAACAGGAAATGAATCATTTTCTTTTTTGATCCATGAAAAAAATATTGGCGAAATTTCTGTTCAGATTAGATCTGAAAAAATTCAAAACTACAATTGCTTTTGCGGGAGTAAAAATAATTGCGAACATTTAGCGGCAGCTCTTTTTTATTTGCAGCAAGAGACTTTAAGCATGTTAAAGGTAAAAAGTTTAAGAAAAAAAGCGGTTACCACATCAATTAAACAAAAGAAGAAAAATAGTTTCATTAAACAGATTGAACCGATCAAGGAAATTATTAAACCTTTCGCGATGGCTTCTAAGCTAACAAGCACCGAAGTTAACGAAATTTATAAAAAAATACATTTTGAAAAAACCGGGGCAGCAACCTTTGGACAAGATTTTTATTTTGATCTAGCAATTGTGTGCGAGCTGCCTAAAGTGCCAAATTATAAGTATGCCGATGGTGAAAATGTAATTGACACTCTAGTCGAAAACGCAAAGCAAGAAATAGAAAATCACTTTAACAAGGGTTTTTCTGTAAATGAAACAGAAGCGTTTATCGACGCAACTTATTACTCATTAAGGTCGCAACAAAATTTTAGATCCGGCATGTATGGGTTTTTTATTTCTCTTGCTTCAATTATTATCACTAACAAAAATACAACCGCAGACCTGAAGATCTTATTAAAAAAAAGAAAGCAAAATAAAAATAAAATAGGGTCAATTAATAGAAAAAATGTTTCAGAATTGCAGCTATCGATACGCGATGCCGAATTAGCCAATAAACCTTTTTTATTAAAAAATTATGAATCTACATTAGAGTTACCAATAGCTCTGGCAGAGATGGAATTTCATAAGCATAATCATGCAAAAGCGTTTAAATTATTAGAGCTGTATGCCGAAAAAATAAAAATCGAGAACATCAATAAGTATTTAGATCTTATTATTGAAGTGTTAGTTTATGCAAAAAAATATAACAGTAAAAAATACGAGCAAAAGTATTTATTGGAAAAATTTGTTTGTGGCTATTTTATTGATGAAAAAGAATTGGATCGATTTTTTGAATTGAATAAGTCTCGCAGTAAGGAGCTTGTGGCCTTGGGGGTAATAGAGAAAATAAAAAGCGAATCGTTATTTTTTACTTTTGAAAAAATAGCAATAATTTTTTTGAGCCAAAATAAATTTGATGAGCTTGTTAATGAAATAAAAAAGGAAAAAAATAAATTCAAATTGCTGAATGAAATTGGCATTAAAAAATTTCCTCACTATGATATAGAGTTTTTAACCCTATATACTAAACATTTTTTAAACGCAATTACTGATGCAAAATTTCCCTTTTTTCAGCAAGAAATGTTTAATCTTGCAAGAACTTATTTGGATCTGTTGCCGCTTGAGGCGAGAGAAAATATTATCAAAAAATTTAAGGATAAGTTGCTTTACGAAAAAAATATGATCGAATATATTTCTAAACTTTATCCTTAAATTGTTTAACAGCGGGGGCCTCATTCTTAAAATATCTTAATATTTTACGTATCCTCCAACATGAATAACGCCTCGCCAAACTCATTTATGGCTTTATTATTTTTCTGAAGTTTCGCAAGGTCAAACCCTAATTTATAAAATTGAATGGCTTCGTTGTTTTTTAGCTGCGACTCAAATAGTTTACCTAACTGATAGTAGGCAGCAATATAATCAGGGCAAAGCTCCAGTACTTTTTTAAATTGAAATTCTGCTTGCTCAACATCCAATTCTCCAACGTATTCTATACCTAAAGCGTAATTAAGAAAAATGTCGCTGGGCTCTTTAGAAAGCATTTCATGCAACATATCAATACGATTCAGTCGTTCCATAAAGGGAAATTTAAGCAGATGTAAATTGTTTTAAGAACCTTACATCATTCTCAAAAAATAAGCGTAGGTCTTTAATTTGATATTTTAACATGGTAATTCTTTCAATACCCATTCCAAATGCAAAG
>JBEIEI010000200.1:0-4809 GCA_040382975.1 Flavobacteriales bacterium | reverse complement strand
TGTTAAATTACTCTATCTTTGTGTTATGAGAATTGATATTATTAGCGCTGTTCCCGATCTTATGACGAGTTGTTTTGGCCACTCTATCCTTAAAAGGGCTATTAATAATAAACTGGTGGAAGTTAATCTCATTAATTTACGCGATTATTCAACCAACAAGCAAAAACAAATTGATGATTATGCTTTTGGCGGCGGAGCAGGAATGGTATTAATGATAGAGCCAATTGCTGCTTGCATAAATGATCTAAAATCGCAACGTAATTACGACGAGATCATTTACATGAGTCCGGATGGCGAATTGTTAAATCAACAAATGTGTAATCAATATTCGCTTTTAAAGAACATTGTAATTTTATGCGGGCATTATAAAGGCATTGATGAGCGTGTTCGTGAACATTTGGTAACTAAAGAGATAAGCATTGGTGATTATGTTTTAAGTGGAGGAGAGATCCCTGCTGCTGTGTTTAGCGACGCGGTTATTCGATTACTTCCCGGGGTTTTAAATGATGAAACCTCAGCCCTTAGCGATTCTTTTCAAGATAATTTATTAGCACCCCCGGTTTATACGCGCCCCGCAGAGTTTAATGGCTGGAAAATACCTGATATTTTAGTGAGTGGACATACCGCCAATATTGATAAGTGGCGTCACGAGCAAAGCGTTGAAAGAACCAAGCTTAGAAGACCGGATTTATTGAAGTAAACCCTAATTATTTAATAATCATTTTTTTATTTTCTCAATAATTTTGCGTTCTTTGGTTTTCTAAAAATAAATCAACACGAAATAGTCATATTGCCAGATCATTTACATGGTAAAATGGTTATGACACAAGATAAATAACAATATTAAATACAAGCACATGAAAGTTGGAATTCCATCTGAAATTTTCCCAAATGAATTAAGAGTTGCAGCAACTCCAAAAACTGTCAAACGATTGCAAAAGCAGGGTTTTGAAGTTTACATTCAGCATAACGCGGGAATAAAAGCAAATTTTTCTGATAAAGAATTTGAAGAAGCAGGAGCAAAAATCGTTCAAACAGCGGCTGATATATATGGCAAATCGGATATAGTTCTTAAGGTAAAAGAACCTTCTCTTGAAGAAGTAGATTTAATGAGAGAAGGGTTAGTTATGTTAAGCTATTTATGGCCGGCACAAAACCAACCTTTGCTTCAAAAATTAGCCGATAAAAAAGTAAATGCTGTTGCAATGGATGCTATTCCACGTATTTCACGTGCGCAAAAAATGGATGTGTTGTCTTCTATGGCAAACATTGCGGGTTATAGAGCGGTAATTGAAGGGTCATACCATTTTGGAAGATTTCTTAATGGACAAATTACAGCTGCCGGAAAAGTTGAACCGGCCAAAGTATTGGTAATTGGTGCCGGTGTTGCAGGTTTAGCTTCTATAGGCGCAGCTAATTCTTTAGGCGCTATTGTTAGAGCATTTGATACGCGTAAAGAAGTGGCAGAACAGATAGAATCGATGGGCGCAACATTCTTAACTGTAGAAATAGAAGAAGACGGCGCAACTTCATCTGGTTACTCAAAAGAAATGAGTAAAGAGTTTATTGAAGCCGAGATGAAATTGTTCTTAGAACAAGCTAAAGAAGTTGATATCGTAATTACTACTGCTCAAATTCCGGGCCGTCCGGCACCTAAGTTGTGGATGGATTACCACGTAGATGCTATGAAGCCGGGTTCTGTTGTTGTTGACTTAGCAGCTTCAACAGGCGGTAACTGTGCTTATACTAAAAACGGAGAAGTTTTTACAACCAATAATGGTGTTACCATCGTTGGTAAATTAAGTCAATTACCTAGTCAAGCTTCGCAATTATATGGCAATAACTTATGTCACTTGTTAGATGATATGGGTAAAGCTGAAAAGTGGAAAATTGGTATGGAAGATGCTGTTGTTTCAAGAGCAATGGTAACTTATAACGGAAAAATTAATTGGCCACCGGCACCGCTTCCGGTTAGTCCTACAGCCGGAGGAAAAGTTAAAGTTGTTCCGCCAACTGCAGAAGAAGTTAAAGCATCCGATGCCGAAAGATCAAAAAAAGAGTCTACCTCAATGCTTATTCGATTGGCAGTAGTTGGCGTATTATTATTGTTGGTTGGAAAATATGCGCCCGCTGAATTTATTCAACATTTTACAGTATTTATTTTAGCTGTTTTTGTTGGTTGGCAATTAATAACTAATGTAGCCCACTCTTTACATACACCATTAATGGCCGTAACAAATGCCATCAGTGGAATTATTGTTGTGGGTGGTTTATTACAAACCACCGATGATTTTTCTAATCCAATGACAATATTAGCCTTTATAGCAATTTTAATAGCGAGTATTAATATTGTAGGTGGTTTTGTGGTTACCCATCGTATGTTGAAAATGTTTAAAAAATAAAAAAGCTTCAGCTTCAACCAAACAAATTAGTAGAATAATAAAAAGAATTAAATTATGTTTATCGTAAAAGAAATACAAACAGCAGCATATTTATTTGCAAGTATTCTGTTTATTTTAAGTTTAGGAGGATTATCTTCTCAAGAATCAGCAAAACGTGGTGTGCTTTATGGAATAGTTGGTATGATCGTGGCAATCCTTGCAACTGTTTTAGGTCAAGGAGTTGCCGGACATGTATATATAATTGGAGCTATCGCGGTTGCCTCTGTAGTTGGCTTAATGCTTGCACGTAAAGTTGAAATGACCTCTATGCCTCAATTGGTAGCTATTCTTCATAGTTTTGTTGGATTAGCGGCAGTGCTGGTTGGTTATGGTTCTTATTTGGACCCAAAATCGCACGAGTTAACTGGAGCAGCGCACACCATTCATTTAGTTGAAGTTTTTATTGGCATTTTTATTGGAGCAATTACATTTACAGGCTCCATTATCGCTTGGGGAAAATTAGATGGAAAAGTACCTTCTAAGCCTTGGAGTTTTAAGGGACTTCAAACCATGAACTTAATACTTTTATTGGCTTCTACTGTTCTTGGTGTTTTCTTTTGCAACGCCGATGGAACAGGGGGCATGTTATATTTATTGATCATGACGGCGATTGCTTCATTTGTAGGCGTTGTATTGGTTATGGCCATAGGCGGAGGGGATATGCCGGTGGTTGTTTCTATGCTTAATTCCTATTCAGGATGGGCAGCAGCAGCAGCAGGCTTTATGTTGGGTAATGATCTATTAATTGTTACAGGTGCTTTGGTTGGAAGTTCAGGTGCTATTCTTTCAATGCACATGTGTCATGCCATGAATCGTTCGTTCTTCTCGGTAATTTTCGCCAGCGCCAGTTTAGCGCCAAAAGGAGGCGAGAAAAAAGCAATGGAAGGAGAAGTTACTTCTTTGAATCATGAAGAGGTTGCCGGTTTATTAAAAGAAGCTAAATCAGTAGTAATAGTGCCCGGTTACGGGATGGCTGTAGCCAAAGCACAATATCCAATTTTTGACATGGTACAAACATTACGTAAAGCTGGAAAAAACGTTCGTTTTGCCATTCACCCGGTTGCGGGTCGTTTACCCGGACATATGAATGTATTGTTGGCAGAAGCAAATGTGCCTTACGATATTGTTTTAGAAATGGATGAGATCAATGACGATATGCCGAATACCGATGTGGTGATGGTGATCGGGGCAAATGATGTTGTTAATCCTGCAGCGCAAGACGATCCGGGATGTTCAATTTATGGCATGCCGGTTATTGAAGCTTGGAAAGCAGAGAAAGTGATCATCATGAAACGCTCTATGTCTGCAGGTTATTCTGGCGAAGACAATCCTTTATTTTACAAACCAAACTCTGAAATGTTGTATGGTGATGCGAAGGACAGTGTAGAAAAGATCATGGGGTTTTTAAAAGCATAGCTAAGTAAAATTTATTTTGATAAAGAAGTAGTTTTAAATAGCTACTTCTTTTTTTATGTATACTATTTTTATTCTTGTCTATTAATAAAAACCTTTTGCCGAATGGTTATCGAATGCCGGTTGCTTTCTCAAGAACGGTTGTGTATATTTGAATATAAAAATTATTTTTTTAGCCATGAAATCATTAAAAACCTATAATTCAGAAATACAGCTTGATGAGCGCGGATTCTTAAGAATTGCGTTTAATGATACTGACGATGAGATCGAATTTGATGAGATAAAACAACAAATAGATGCTTGTTACATTATTTCAGAAGGTAAACCAATTCCGGTATTAATAGATGTTAGAAACGGTAAAAAAAATCTTTCTCCTGAAGCAAGAAATTATGCAGGAAAACAAAATCCACATAGGCATTTAAAACTGGCCGAAGCGCTTTTAATAAATAGTTTAGCGCAAAGAATAATGGCTAACTTTTTTATTAAGTTTAATAAGCATCATCATCCTTCAAAAGTTTTTACTCGCGAAGAGGCAGCGGTAAAATGGCTTTTGCAGCACGCTAAAAAATAATTTTTGTAACTTATTTAGGCACCTATTCTCTTGCGGGTGGCCTGCGCGACTCTAGAACACAAGGTAAATTCGAAGGGCAGATCTCAATGATTTCGTTTTTTTCAGAAATTTTATTTTCTTTTTTTGTAACAACAATTTCTTTTATTTCCTTTTTCCATTCATTTTTTAAACACTCACCGTCAAAATCGCTTAAAACCAAACCTCCTGTGCTTTTTTATAAAAGCGCCAAGCTTCAAATAATTTGTAGGTCCCAACTTTTAATTTTAAGTTCAAAACTCCGGCATCATTCGTTTTTGCAGAATCTATTTTTCCCTTTGCCGATACAATTACAATTGTTTTGTTTGCATAAGGTTTTGCTTTTTCGGCATCAGCAATTATTTCGGG
>JBEIEI010000199.1:0-4815 GCA_040382975.1 Flavobacteriales bacterium | reverse complement strand
CTTTAAAAGTTCATGGTAAAGGTCAAAAAGCAAATTTGAATGAATATGTTGTTACCGGCTTTGAAGTTAGTATGCTGGTAGATAAAAAACTTGTGAGTAAAGTAAATAAGGGTAATACTTTATCGGCAGAAACAAAGGAGCTTTTAAACCAAGCAAGCGTTGGCTCTAAAGTGTATATTGAAAATGTAAGCGCTACTAATACTAAAGGAAAAACGTCTAAATTTCAAGGGATCAGTTTTACCGTTAAGTAATATCCGAATGCCTCTACAGTGTAAGGAAACTATGAGGTCTTGAAAATAAATTGTTTAAAAAAAACCTCTACCTCCCTTTTACAAAAGGAGAATAAATATGTTTTATTTTCAAGACCTGTTGTCATGTTGAGCTTCGTCATTGCGAGGAGTTACGACGAAGCAATCTTAAATTGCGAAATTTAAAAAAACTGTGTGTTAGATTGCTTCACTAGCGTTCGCAATGACGTTGCAAGGTCGCTTCGAGCTACATTCTGAACAACATTACTGTCGGGCAGAAAGTAAACATTAGCCAAAGCTTCTCTCCCGATTGATATCGAGATCCGCTCGAAGTAACATTTAGTTTATATTAAGGCGTATAATTATTTTTTTTCTTTTGTAAATTATCTTTTGTAAATTAGGGCTTGATGGAAGAAACAACTGTAACCGAAATTCAGGTCAAACAAGAATTTTACAGATCAACAGAAAAATTTCATGTTGTTACATGTTTAATTGGTATTGCCTTAAACCTGGTTTGGTTTGTGAGCGATATTTTTGTTCTTCCCGAATATTGGCTTCCATTTTTTATTTTTAGAGCTTCTGTTTCCTCTGTTAGTTTAATAGCATTACTCACCAGAAAAATTACCGGCATAACAATTTATACTTGTATGTTTATTTTAGTGTTGGGCATTGTTGTGCAAAACGCTTATATGTGGAGTGTGATGGATATTGAACATTTTCAGCAACACGCTTTTGCATACATGGTTTTGTTTATTGGTGTTGGTATGTTAGTGTTGTGGGAAGTGATCTTTTCTGTGATCATATTAGCTGCTACCATTATCAGCAACGTTATTTTTTACCTTGCTAATAGCCAACTAACGGTTCAGGAATTTATTATTAATGGAGGTTTACTAATTTTAACCGTTGCCATTTTTTGTGTGTTTTTAATTCGTACACGTTATAACTTAACCTATAGTGAGATCCGCAGCAGATTGGAGTTAGCAAAGTCTAAAGAAATTATTGAGCAAAAACACGAAGAAGTTGTTCATCAGAAAAAAGAAATTACCGATAGTATCAATTATGCCCGCAGCATTCAGGAATCTTTAATTCCAATTGAAAGCCATTTTAATAGTCATTTTAAAGACAGTTTTGTGTTATTTAAACCAAAAGATATTGTTAGCGGCGATTTTTACTGGATCTACGAAAAAAACAACGAGATCTTTTATGCAACTGCAGATTGCACAGGTCATGGGGTTCCGGGAGGTTTTATGACCATGTTGGGTTTATCTTTTTTAGATGAGATCGTAGAAGTAAAAGGAATTAAAACACCAAGTGAGATTTTAAATTTAATGCGCGATAAAATTATCAGCACCTTAAAACAACATGGCAATTTTGGCGAAAGTAAAGATGGCATGGATATTACCGTTTGCTTTTTAGATAAAAATAAATTAGAGTTACATTTTGCATCGGCAAATAACTCCTTATACATCATTAAAAATGCAGGTCAGCCAACGCAAGATCTATTGATCTGTAAAGCCGATAAACAACCTTGTGGTTTTTATCACGAGAAAAAACCATTTACAAATAACACCATCAAGTTAGAAGAAGGCGATCGTATCTATACATTTTCTGATGGCTTCCCTGACCAGTTTGGCGGACCAAATGGCAAAAAGTATATGCATAAACAATTAAAAGAACTGCTTATGCAAAATGCACATTTAAGTTTTAACGATCAAAAAAATATTTTAAACACTTCTTTCGAAACCTGGCGTGGTAAACAAGATCAGGTAGATGATGTTTTACTGATAGGCGTTCTGGTTTAATACAAATTATCATATTCTCTGGCCGCTGAGCGGAGCCGAAGCGCTATACACCGTTGTCATTTCGACCACTAGCTGTCATTTCGACTCCGCTCAATGACCAGCTAAGGACCGCTGTCCCGATAGCTATCGGGAGGCCGAAGCGCACATCCCTATTGTCACTTCGAGTGAATTTTCGCTTGCCTCCTTGCGATCCCGATAGTTAAGGAGAACAACAGAAGTCTTGAAAATAAAAACAATACGTCTCTCCCTTTGTAAAAGGGAGCTAGAGGGATTCATCCAATCTATTTTATTTTCAAGACTATCAATAATTATTATCTCATTGTCATTTCGACTATCCCGATAGCTATCGGGACAATGACCAAAACAACAAAAAATTAATTGTGTAAAACACACAATAATTGTATATTTAACTATCATTCAACATCATCAATTTTAAACCAACACGCATGATAAAAAAAATTACGCTCGCAGCATTAATTTCACTTTTTACGATCGGAGAAATTGTTTCTCAAGTAACCTATACCTACACCGGTAAACCCCGTTTTCAAATTCTTACAAAACGCAATAATGCAACATTGGGAATTATTAATGTAGAATTATTCCCCAACATTGCGCCAAAACATACCCGCAATTTTGATAGTTTAGTAAGCACCAGTTTTTACGATACCACAGCCTTTCACCGTGTTATCTCTGGCTTTATGATCCAAGGCGGCGATCCCAATTCAAGGCACGGAGCTATATCAACTTGGGGATTTGGTCAGGCAGGGCAACCTACGGTTAATGCCGAATTTTCTGCGGCAAAACATTTACGCGGTATTTTATCGGCTGCCAGAAGTTCAAACATTAACAGTGCTACTTCTCAATTCTTTATTTGCCATGCAGCAGCACCAAGTCTTAACGGACAATACTCTGTTTATGGCCGCGTAACCTCAGGCATTAATTTTGTGGATACCATTGCCAATGCGCCAAAAAACGCCAATGATAATCCATTATCAAAAATTGAAATGTTTATCACTTACATTGGCTCTAACGATACCGTGCCAAACCCACCAACTCTAACCCTACCTGCTAACAATGCTATAAATGTTGACACCATGTCGCAAGTACAATTAAAATGGGCCGCTGTTAGCGATGGGATCATTTACCGAGTAGAACTCTCAACCGACTCTACTTTTGCAACTATTACTAATACCTTAAACACCGGTAACTTATTGTATGTAACGCCCTCTGTATTGCCCAGCAATACCAAATATTTTTGGAGAGTAAGAACCAACAATGGCGGGCACTTTAGTGTGTACTCGCCTGTTAGCCGTTTTACAACTACTTCGCCAAATGCAGGAGTTGGTATAAAAAAACATACTATTAATAGCACACAACCTTTAATTTACCCTAACCCAAGTAGCGGTAAATTTACCTTTACCGATATTGAAAAAGGAAGTTATATAGAAGTGTTTGATATTAGCGGTAAATTAATATATGAAACTACCACTAAAGAAAGCGCTACCCTTATTGATCTGGAAGGAAAAGAAAAAGGAGTTTATACTTACCGTATAACTAACGCAAAACAAGAAGTTAGCCTGGGTAAATTGATCATTAAATAATTGTGGGTTAACGCCTACAATTATTTACAAATGCTAAAAAACGAATAAACATTCGCATAGCGAGTAGTTAGGGGTAATGCTAAAAGACATTTAAACAAGACAATTATGAAATTCACATTCAGACTTTTTTGTATCTCAATCATTCTAATTTTTCTCGCATGGATAGCAAAAATGCATTTTATTTTCGGTGGCGACTATGTATTTAGACTCGGGACACTTGGCGTTTTGCTATCCATCATTTCACAAATTATCGGTATGACAAAGGATAGAGAATTGAAATCCGATAAACTGACCAATTTATATATTGTAAATAGTATTTGCCTCTTCATTGCATATTTAGGAATGATGATGAAAGTTTCTCACATTATGAACTCGCAATTTGAAAAGGACTTGGTTCTTGACTTCTTCGGCATACCAGCAATTTTAACTTCCATAATTTATATATTCATTCGAATCGACGGTCTAATTGAGACATCGAAGGCTAACAAGTTAATTTTCTATAAGCAAATATTATTACCTTGGACTTTATTTATTGTATCCTTTTTACTTTATGCGGTTTATTCTGTTATCTTGACAACAATGTAAATTGGATAGAATAATAATAACACTCAATTTGCCGCAAGCATCGCATACAACAATACTTTTGGAAAAGTTTTTGTCTTGCTTTAACAAGAAAGTTTTCTCATTTTGCAAAAGTCCAAAAAACATTTATCTTTAATTAGTGTTTAAAAAACAATCATGACAGTTACAGAAACTAAACCTTCTCGAATATTAAATGCGCTTATTTGGATAGCCATTATTCCAACATTAATTGGCGAGTTCTTTAAGGTTCAACATTGGCCTGGCGCTTCTGCTTTAATGATGTTGGGTACGTTTATTTTTGCGTTTTTTTACCTTCCATTATTTACCATTGAAAGCTGGAAAACCAAAGAAACAAAAAAAGAAAAGTGGCTCTTATTTTTCCAAAATTTTATCATTTTGCTTTTTTCTGTTGGCTTTTTATTTAAAATTATGCACTGGCCGGGCGCCGGCATTTTTTATTTTTCTAATAATTATATTCTTGTGTTTCTTGTTGTTCCGTTTGGATTATATCATTTAGCCAAAGCAAGAAAAACCAGTTTAAACAAAACGCATGGTCTGTTATTGGTTATTTATTTTTTCTGT
>JBEIEI010000198.1:0-4824 GCA_040382975.1 Flavobacteriales bacterium | reverse complement strand
GATTTGTAGTATTTTAAAATTAGACGAATTGTTTATGGCATTTGTATTTTTGGTACATCATTATATAAAATCAGAACATGAAAAATTGCTGACTGTTTATTGTTGTTTTAGCCATTTCTAGTTTGGGTGTATTTGCATAAAAAACCAAAAAGCAAATTGGTACAACACTAATCGTTTCAAAAAAGAGCAATGTCAGTGGTGTGGTAATGCAAAGATCGTCTTATTGCGGTGGGGCAGAGATGCCTCCTCAACTATTTTAAGAGTATTCGAAATCTCGCCCTTATAGTGGTAAATTTTTTTATATCCGAAAAGGAAAAGTAAATACAACAAAAGAAAGTGTTGTTTTAAGTTTTACTGTAAATGCTTCCGGTAAATTTTCGTTTCAATTACCACCAGGTATTTATTCTATTATAAATCAGCCTCAGGTAAAAGCATTAAACTTAAAAGAGTATTAAAATAAGGGGTTCACTAAAGCAGATGCTGATTGTTTAAAATAATGGTGGGCACAGGCGTATTATGTTTTGGACATAAAAGATTTTGAGATAAACAATTTAAATTTTGAATTTTACCATCCTTGTTTTGTTTTCTTTGCTATTCCTTGTTTGCAGGATGAGGGGCCTCTGCCACCGGAATGAATATTACTCTATAATAATATCATGTCTGTATAAAAGTCCGGGTAAGTCGTGCAATAAAAATTTCGCTTTTTTAATATTGTTAAATTCAGGATCTATTAGAAAATTTTTACATGTGGTAAAATCTACCGTGGCTAGATTTGTATTGGCAAATAGGGATTCATGTAGGTCACAATTTAAAAATGTTGATTTAGAAAGATCTGCTTGTGTAAAATTAGCATTATGAATTTTGCAGTTTTTAAACGAACTTTTATTTAATTTCTTGCTATCTAACGAAGCGTAATCTAAAATACAGTTTTCGAAATGCAGTTCTAGCGCAAAATCAATTGCCTTAGAAAAATTTAAGCCTAGTAACTTACAATCAAAAAAAGAAACGTTTTGTAGCCGGCTATTTGCAGTATTTAAATTACTAAGATTGCAATTTCTGAAATTACAATCAATGAAATTTAAATCAGATAGTTCTGAGAATACACAATTTATAAATTCACGATTATTAAAATCTTGTTGTTGGTTAATTTGTGATGAGAAATTAACATCTCTTATTTGCTCTTTATTACGAATTTGCTTGCTCATTTTTGGTATCCATATGGAGTTTAAAAAATAAAAAGGGAATCCGATAGATTCCCTTTTTGATATAAAAAAGTATATTTAATTATTGTACTTTAACCCACTTCATACGGATTTGAGATCCTTTTAATTTATTCTTTGGAGTAATTAATAGTGTTTTTCCTTTAATTTCAAACTCTCTAATTAAAATGGCTCCAACACTTTCAGGATTTGTAGACGAAAGGATTTTATTATTTATTACATTTCCTTCAACTTTATATTCGGCAAAATAAATTAAATTATTGCCATGGTAACTTGTCACTACTTTTTTACCAATACTATCATTTTTTTTACCAAGATCAAACTCATGATAGTCTGCTGGTGTTATTTGCACGGCCATATGTCCTTCTCCGTCAAACAAAATATAGCCCACGTAGCCAATTCTGCCGGTTTCAGTTGACCATTTTTCGGAAAGGGTATCGAATGATTCGTACTTATCTAGGATCCATAAACCTTTAAAAATTTGGTTTGAAATAGCCGGTTTTTTTTGACTTATAGCAGTAAAAGAAATAGCTAAAAATAATAGTGCGTAAAGGATGGTTTTTGTATTCATAGGATCTTAATGATTTAAAGGTAAAAATAATCTCTGGCCAAACAAATCTAAATTTTGTGTTGTTTTTTATAGGATGTTTTAGTTTTTTGCATTTTCATCTTTAAAGATCTTAACCCCTTTTCTGATTATAAATCGTGAAAATGCCATTAATAATAACGGGCCAAGCAAAGTGCCTAATGAATAGCCAATGACATCGGTATTAAATTGCTTTGATGATAATAATGTAAAGCATTTTAGTAGAACTAAAAGCGAATAAATTACAAAGCAAGAACCTATTAAAATTAAAAGAACGGCTAAAAGTTTTTTCATTTTAGTTAAGTGAAATAGTTTTCATCATTTCTTTATTTAGTTTTTTTAATTTGAATTCATAGGTCATCACATCTTTGTCATCAATAATAGTTATCACTTTTGTTTTGTTATTGTACGACCATTTTCCTTCTATATAATAATGCATATCTGTTGCACCAACTTGTAAAAACTTGCATGTGCCGGTTTTGAAGAATTCTATTTCTAAGCGGAACATTCTGGGGCCGAATTTTTCATAGGTGCAGGGTCTGTATACTTCAAGCTTAGTTTTCTCCTTATTTTCTTCATAAGAGGCTTTCCAGCATTTGAAAAACCCTTCAGGTGGTAATGATTCTTTTGTTTGTGAAATAGAGCTTATAGAGAAAAACAGACAAACAAGTAGAGTGATTTTTCTAATCATAGGAGGTAGTTCTAAAAATTATTTTTTTAAGGGTTAGGAACCGTATCGCCACTTTTTTAATTGATCGTCGGAGTTTTTTAACCCAACAATATCAATCAGTTGTAAATAATATTTATATACTCTATCCAGGTCTTCAGAACTCAGTTCGTTAAAATAAGTGTCAAATCGGCCTAAACCGAGTTTAATTTTAGCGCGGTAATTCTCATCAGATGGATTACCGGATGCAACCTCCAGAAAGTCTTTGGCCGATTTGTTTATTAATTCTGTTAGTTTAGTTTTAAGTGCTTTATTAGCTATGCCGGGGTACATTAAAACAGCATCCGGTAAAAATTTCTTTTCTTTTATGAAAGACTCCAGACTATTGATCACAATACTTATAGTGCCGCCAGCAGTTGAATCGTTGCTGCTGTTTAATTTAGGTGTTAACGAAATAAAAAATAATAGTGTTAATAATTTACCAATTTTTTTCATGGTTAATGTTTTTTTAACTACAATGAATGTAATACATACCATTAAAAGCGAGTTCATTATTTCTAAAGACTTATTCACAAAAAAACGTTTTTTCGTTTACCTTAGTTGAAAAAATAACTATTTCACGATTCTTCCCATACAGATATAAAATTTATGGATGGCTTTTTAATAATTTAAAATTAAAACCGATCATTTTGTTTAATGATTACAGGAATAAAAAACCAATGGAATGGAAATAAATTAATGCCGTGTGCTGGGTAGTTGGCTTAACAACGAGATTAAAGGAAGTGTTGTGGCGGAGGATTTTATTAATAAAGGCTTAGTTTACACTAATTTTACTCCTATCACGGTTACATCATCCACTTGTTCTAAATTGCCATGCCAATTTTTAAACATATCATCTAAATATGTTTTTTGTTGATCCATAGGTAAATGGTAGATGAAAGTTATTTGATGTTTAAGTTGTTTAGACATGAATTTTTTTCCTTTCGATCCACCAAATTGATCAGCGTAACCATCGGTAAATAAATAAATAATATCGCCTTTTCGAGCAATGATTTCTTTTTGGGTAAATGGACTCATAATAGTTTGATAACCTACCGGCTGCTTGTCCCCTTTAAATTCTGTCAATTCAACAGCGCCATTAATTTGAGTGGCCAAATACATTGAATTATTTGCTCCCGAAAAATTAATTTTCACTTCATCATTTTTCGACTCCTTAAAAATTGAAATTAAAGAAATGTCCATGCCATCTTTACCACCAGTTTCGCTTTTGTCCGGATTAAGTGCTTCAATAATTTTATTCCTTAACTCATCTAATATTTTTGAAGTTTGCAAAACGGTTTGGGAGCGTGATATTTCATTTAAAATACTAACACCAATTAAACTCATAAATGCGCCGGGAATTCCATGGCCAGTACAATCTGCGCAAACAATAATTGTTCTGTCGGGTAAATCAAAAGCCAAGTAAAAGTCTCCACTAACAATATCACGTGGCTTAAATAAAATAAAGTGTTCCTTTAATATATCATTAATTACTTTTTCGGAGGTTAAAAAACTTTGTTGGATGCGTTTAGCATAATTAATACTATCTGTGATGTTTTGATTTTTTTCTGCAATTTGGTTATTGGCATTTTGCAATGCTCCGTTTTTTTCTTCGATAATTTCGTTTTGTTTAAGGATCTTTTTATTTGCTGTTCTAATTTTTATGTAAGAATAAATTCCTATAATGCTATAACTTATAATCGTGATGGCATTGCCTTCGACAATAAATTTCATGTTTATCGTGAACAAGCTGCGGCCGGATTGTGGATGACCCCAAGCGGCCTATGCAATTATAATATTGATATGCAGTTGGCGCATAAAGGCGGCAAATCAAAAGTATTAACTGCTGTCATAGTATAGTTACATTTAATGCCTTACAATCATGTACCCAGAGCTCTTGGTACATTTGTAGAAGTTCGTAACGTTGCTAAGTATTTTCAGCACGGCACCGGTAATGATGGTTTTTGCGGACAGTTTTATGGCAGCCTATATGACGGTTAAGGTCTTGCCATTTTTATGAATCCCGATGACCCAAAACTTTTACATTAAGTGATTAATAGTGTTGCCAAAGTATATAACTGGAAGAACTTTTATCAAGTCCCTAGAATACAAAAAAGTATAAATGTTTCGGATGAAAGCAAAAGAACGTTGCAGTTATCATTATTACTGTTGTTTTTTGTTGTCTTTGTCGTTGTTACCGCCGCTACCACCGGCTGGCGTATGTCGGCCGGCGCAATCGGCACCGCCGCCCTCCGCATGCGTTGCAGCATTGTGGCTTTGCGAGCCACCACGCGCGGCCTGCTCCAGCGCCG
>JBEIEI010000197.1:0-4867 GCA_040382975.1 Flavobacteriales bacterium | reverse complement strand
AATTTTAATCAAACAAATGTTGTTTTAAACTCGATCATTTCTGAATCGCAATATACTGTTGGTACCGGTTTTATTGCAGCACCAAATGTTTTAAAATCAAATGAAAAGTCAGGAAGGACTCAAATTCTATATACTGCAGCAGAGCTAACCGCAGCCGGTTTAACCGCAGGTAACATTAATGGATTTATTTTAAATGTTGCGAATGCAGGAGGCGGGGTTAATTTTTTTAAAGTAGGCATACAACAAACGGCACAAACCGTTTTAAATTCCGGAACCATTGCTGTTACAGGTTTTACAAATGTTTACAACAGTAATTATACATTTGTTACAGGTAATAATCGTGTTCAATTTTACAATCCTTTTGTTTGGAATGGTACAAGTAATTTATTATTAGACCTTTCTTTTACAAATACAAATGCAACCAATCCGGTAATTTTTAATGGCAGTACAGGAGCTTCTGTTATGTCTCTATATGCAAATAATAATTTTGCCTTAGATCTATCCTCATACGGACACGTTCCATTAAATACTTCTTTGCTTTCGGGAATAAATAACGAAATAACAGTTTCGTTTTGGGTTTATGGTAATGCGTCACAAATGCCTCGCAATACCTCTTTACTAGAAGGATACGCCGCTAATACAAACCAACGTAATTTAAATTTGCATTTACCTTGGAGCGATAATAATATGTATTTTGATTGCGGTTATGCCGCTAATGCATACGACAGGATCAATAAAGTTGCAACAGCAGCAGAGCAGGGAGGGCAATGGAATCATTGGGCTTTTACAAAAAATGCCACAACAGGCAGTATGAAAATTTATTTAAATGGTGCTTTATGGAGCTCGGGCACAGGAAAAACAAAACCAATTTCTATTCTAACTTTGATCTTAGGAAAAGATGCATCATTATCTAACGGGCTTAACTACAAAGGAAAAATAAATGAATTTTCTATTTGGAATAAAGAATTATCTCTTGCTGATATTCAAACCTGGATGAATAAAAAATTAGATGCAACCCATCCTTTCTATTCAAATCTACTAGGCTATTACAGAATGACAGAAGGGACCGGTTTAACAATTACCGATTCAAAAAATAGTTTAACGGCAACCGGAGTTAATTTACAGTGGACTTATGATAGAGGGAATAATTTAAACCGTTCATTTACCGAAACCAACATCAGACCAAATCTTGTTTTTGTTAGAGGTACTTATGCTATAACTACTAATACATTAATTATAAAAGATTCCATTGCAAGAAATCCAAATGTTGTTCTTCAATATTCTATTACCTCTAATGCTACTGTTACTCCTGCAACAAGTGATGTTGTTGCTTTAGCCTCAACGTCAACTTTATTTGATGCCTCACCGTCAAAAATATATGATGGCGATACCGGCCTATTAACAGGGACTGTTTCTAATATTCCAACCGGAACGATCACCATCACTAATTTGAATTATTATAACCGTTATCCTTTTTATAACGAAATCATGTCATTTGTTACACCCTACGGAAAAGGGTTAAATCTAGGCGTAAATGGAAAAACTTGGTATTTTGATGTAACAGATTTTACCCCCCTATTTAAAAACAAAAAAAGATTATTAATGACTATGGGAGGAGAAAATCAAGAACAAATGGATATTGATTTTTTGTTTATTGTAGGAACACCGCCAAGGAATGTTTTACAATTTAATCAATTATGGCAAGGTGGAGCAAGACTTGGAGGAGTTTCAATTGGAAACATTACAAACGATTCTAGATTTAATGTTCAAAATGTTCCATTGCTAAGTAACGGACAATCATTTAAAGTTCGCTCAACGATCACGGGCCATGGTGCTCAAGGAGAATTCCATCAAAACGGCGGACTTGTTAATCAGTATATTAATATAAACGGAGGCCCAAATGAATATACTTGGCAGCTTACACAGGAGTGTTCTACAAATCCTATTTTCCCGCAAGGAGGCACTTGGTTGTATGACCGGCAAGGATGGTGTCCCGGAGAGGCATCTTTATTAAAAGAATTTGACATTACAACTCATGTAACTCCCGGTTCAACAGTAACGTTAGATTATAATTGTGCTAATGCTCCAAGTCCAACCGGTGATTACAGATATATTGTTGCCAATCAATTGATCACTTATGGTGGCGCAAATCATGCTATCGACGCAAGTATTGTTGAAGTATTAGCGCCAACAAATAGAGTATTGTATTCGCGAAACAACCCTATTTGCGCTAACCCTGTAATTTTAGTTAGAAATACAGGTTCTACAATACTAACAAGTCTTGAAATTGACTATTGGGTAAATAATGCTACATCCAAACAAACGTATACATGGACAGGGAGTTTGGCCTTTATGGACACTACAAGAATTGTATTACCAATAAATACATTGTGGCAAAGCGGTATTACCCAAACCGGAAATAAATTTAATGTTGAATTAAAAAAGGCGAATTCTGTTGTTGACGATTATTCATTTAATAATGTTTTCAGCTCTTCGTTCGTGGTTCCTGAAAACTTACCAACCAATTTCTCTATTGAATTTAAAACAAACAATAACCCTTTTCATAATACCTATAAAATTATTGATGATGCCGGAAGCATAGTTGGCGCAAGTAATTTTACAGACCCTAATACTATTTACGAAGATTATTACGTTTTAAATGGTTGTTATACCCTTATTGTTGATGATATTGCCGGTGATGGACTTTCTTGGTGGGCTAATACTGCTCAAGGAACAGGTTATGTAAGATTAAAAGATAATTTTGCCAACATCATTAAAACCTTTCAACCTGATTTTGGAAGCAGATTTGAATTTAGTTTCACAACAGGCTCACCGTTATCAATTGAAAAAAATAAACTTGGCAATACTTTAAATTTATACCCTAACCCATCACACAATAAATTTATATTAGAAGGATCTGAACTTGATGGTGCTCAAATAGTTGTTACTAATGTTATTGGACAAACTATTTTTATTCCTTCTATAAAAACGAGTAGTGATAAATTTGAATTTAATACTTCCGGCATAGACCGTGGAGTTTATTTTGTTACTATCAGTAAAGACGGAAATACAGTTACCAAAAAAGTTATAGTGAATTAGGATCGGATCTTTTGAGAACCACTAATTACAACAAAACCGGCAAGAAGAATAATTGCTGAAATTGGTGTAGTTAGTGGTTCAATCTTTTTATTGCCAACCTTTTTTTGTGATCTATTCTGAATAAATTATTTTCTTGAAAACCTTGTTGCCATTGGTTTTACGCACACTAATAAAGTATAGACCATTTGTAATATTTAGTAATTTAAGGTCAATAAAATTTTCGCTTTCTAAATAAATTTCTTTGCTTAAGATCAATTTTCCCAGTGCATCAAATAATTGTAGCGACTTTATTTTTTGATCATCAAAAAACACTTTTCCACTTGTTGGATTAGGGTATATTAAAAGATCATCATGTAATTCGTTTGAATTAATTGCTGTTACTATTAATTGCGGTGTACATGATTTGATAGCTCTAAATCCAAAAGTATTTGTGGCGCCATCACTTTTAAATCTTAAGGTTAAATTTTGTCCGGAAGATATAACGGTTCCGGGGTTGTTGGTTCCGGTATAAGAACCAATTAACGGAGCAGATGTTGAAGTTCCATTGTATAGAAATAAGGAATCATAGCCTTGCTCAGCACTAAAACTTTTAAATTGCAGTTTTACTAAACTGCCTGTTGGCGCAGATAATGAATAGGTGTATGTTTCGTTATCGTAATAATTCCTGGTTGGCCCGCCCATATCAAAAAGACTATCGTCACAAACTACAGGTGCGCAATTACTGAATTTGTTTTGGATCAATGTCCAGTAGCTTGTCATTCCCGCATCATATCCTAAGGCCCAAATTCCTATTCCGCCTATACCTCGCTGATTTACGAGATCATATTTTCTGCCTAAACTGTAACTATCATCAATAAAACATTGGCGCCATAAACTAACATTTTGATAGGAATAATAAGGGCTATAACAATTTCCTTCCCAACTTTTATTAGTGGCATTATAAGTTCCGGGTGTGTTATTAATGTAGCTTAAAGTTCTTGATGAATTAAAATTTCCGGTTGTTGTGGCAGGTAGTGTATTGGCCGAAACCTCCCACTCACGGCCATAATAAGGCAAACCTAATAGTAATTTACTCGGCGTTGCTCCTGCTTTAATATAAAATGTTATAGATTTTGCTAGGGTATAATTATAGCTGGGTTGATAATTATATAATGGTGCAGTTGGGCCGGCCGTTGCGCTACCACTGTAATAATAATCGTAACCCATTATGGTATAAAGATCAACAATATTATTTAGAGCAGGTATATTAAATGTGCCGCTCCAATCAACCGCATACAAACAAACAGATAATTGATAGTTTGGGTTGGCTGTGTTTAAAGCCGCATTTAAATTTGTCATAAATGTGGTAAAGGGAATTTTATCTGAGGCGCCCATGCCTTCAAAATCAATGTTTACGCCATCTCCGCCCCTTACGTTTAATAATGAAACAATATTGTTTATCAGCGTTGTTTGCGCGCTTGTACTAGCCCAAAAAGTAGAGTGTCCGCTAAACATAGTAACACAAATATGAATTTTGGTTCCGTTATTTTTAGCAACTGTAACTACACTTGCCGTGGTCCATGCAAATGATGCGTTAGTATTGTTGCCAGTTGCTGGTGAGGCATCATAACTAAAATAGCAAAGGTCACTTAACAAATTCCATTGATAAGCGGTGTAGGTTGTGCCTACCCAATAAGGATGCCATCCAAAAACCCGTTTATTTAAGATGCAGGTTGATGAGTTGCTTGCAGTTAATCGCTGATCTTTATTATCAACACCAGTTTCAATT
>JBEIEI010000196.1:0-4904 GCA_040382975.1 Flavobacteriales bacterium | reverse complement strand
TAGGTTTAACAACAGCCACTGTTGTTGTTTCTGCTATATTAGGTTTAACAACAGCCACTGTTGTTGTTTCTGCTATATTAGGTTTAGCAACAGCCACGGTTGTTGTTTCTGCTATATTAGGTTTAGCAACAGCCACGGTTGATGTTTCTGCTATAGTAGGTTTAACAACAGCCACGGTTGTTGTTTCTGCTATATTAGGTTTAACAACAGCCACGGTTGTTGTTTCTGCTATATTAGGTTTAACAACAGCCACGGTTGTTGTTTCTGCTATAGTAGGTTTAACAACAGCCACGGTTGGTGTAATGCTATAGTAGGTGTAACTATTGCAACGTTAGGTGTAATAGCCAGAGATTGTGTGCTAACCAAATAAAAATCTTTAGTTATTTCCTGATATATTTTTAAATTTAATATATCTACTTCTTCCTCAATCGACTCGTAATTTTCTGCCGAAACCTTTATCTTATATATTGCGCCGGGATTTAAGGTTGTAAAATATTTTCCGGTTTTTGAATTCGAAAAATAGGTTCCAATTATTAACTTTCCATCATTGCTAATTTGATTTGCAGATAATCTTTCTAGTTCTTCTTTGGTAAGTTGATCTTTTTTAATGCTTCTTATAATTTCAACTTTAGCTTCTAATGGTTGGTCGTTGCCGTATACCGTTCCTTTTAATAAAGCAATAACAGGTTTTTCTCCTAAAATGCCGGGTTCAACAGTATAGATGTCATTTTTACCTTTTCCTCCGGATGAGGATCTGTTACTACTAAAATAACCTCTATCACCTTTTGAGTTGATAACATAGAAACGATCATCTTCGGTTGTGTTTAGAGGCAAGCCCATGCTTTTAGGAATAGACCATTCATTATCTTTTTTATTGGTGAACATAATATCATAGCCACCAATACTTGAATGACCTTTAGAACTCAAGAATAAGGTAATACCATCGGGGTGAATAAATGGGGCGTCATCATCATAAGGCGTATTAATATTTGGGCCCATGTTTTTAGGGGTGGCCCAATCCCCATCGACGTTCTCGCTAATCCAAATATCTCTTCCTCCTATGCCACCCGGACGTTCGCTGGCGAAATATAAAAATCTTCCGTCGGCCGAAATGGAGCAAGAGCCTTCCCAAAATTCGCTATTAATATTTTTATTCAATAAAACCGGTTTTGTAAATTCATCAGCTATTAATTTACTGATGGCAATATCGCCTGAGTTTTTCGCGTCGCTATAAAAAGTAAAAAGAATTTGTCCGTCGGGCGAAATTGCAATAGCGGCATCGTTACCTTTTGTATTAATAGCATCAACTCCTTGAGGTTCTGAATATAAATTATCAGGTCTTTTATAAACTGCATATACATCTTCATTATATTTTCCTTCAATCGGATCGGGATCAAGATCGGAATTTAATTTTCCTCCAACACTAAATTTGCCGGAGTAAGTAAAAAATAAAACAGATTCATCTGTGGTTATTACAGGTACATATTGTTCTTCTTCTGAGTTAATCGGCAGTCCAATATTCTTAATATCTGCAATTACTTTATTTTCAATTAACATTTTGCCGTTCTTACAATTGTTAAGTACTAGTTTAGCATCCTTAACCATTTCTTTATGTTCCTTTTTAAAAGAATTAGAGCGAGCATCTACGTATTTTTGTAAAATTGAGATGGCATCTTCGAATTTGTAATTGAGGTGATAAGCTTTGCCTAAAAAATAGTCTGATTCAACAGTTTTGAAAGTATTTTTCATTTCGGTAAAGATCTCAATAGACCGTTCCTTCCTTTCAGGATTTCTTAAACAGCAAATGCCCAATTTTAAAAGATAATCAAACTCTTTTGGGTATTTAGCGTTTAATTCGTCAAACTTTGTGTAAGCTGCCACATAATCTTCATCATTTAAAGCATTATAGGCACCATCTTCCATTTCTTTTTTTGTTTGCGCTGCCAAGGGCATTACGCTCATTAATAGAAATAGAATAACTAGTTGAAAATAACTGTTTTTTAACATAGTAAATTGTTTTAATTATTTCCATAAAAGTTGGAATAAAAGACTTAAAAAACAGACAGTTAGAGATAAACTTATTAAGAACAGACTATTAATAAGTCTAAAAGCGATGAAAATCCCCTACCAGCTGCATTTACAGGCCGGACTGAAGTAAATTATTGTTTTTGGAAGCATGGATTGAATATTATCCTGCCAGATCTGAGGAATTAGAATATTTCTTAGATCCATCATTTTTAAATTGGATAGTTTTTTTAATGTTTCCGGAAAAGAATCCAAATTATTGCTCCATAAGTCGGCAATTTCTAAATTTTCAAGATCACCAAACGAATAAGGAATTCTTCCGATCTCGTTTTGATTAACATTCAGGTATTTTAAATTCGTTAAACCGCCAATTGTATTTGGTAAACTTTCAAGGCCTGTTTTACTTACAATTAATACCTGTAGTTTTTTTAAGGTTATAATAGAATCGGGAAGTTCCTTTATGGAATTTTTACTTAGGTCGAGATACTGTAGGTTTTTAAATTTTAAAATTTGTAGAGGGAAGCTTTTTAATTTCTTTTTCCGTAAAACAAGTTTAACAACGTCATCCGGTTTTTTTCTGGCACTATCCAAATCTGTAAATTCATCATAATATGATAAAGCAACAGAGTCGAGAAGGGCAGCTTCTTGGGCTACAGATATCTTTATTGAAAAGAGTAGTATTAAAAAAAATAAATTCTTCATGCCTTGTTTTTAATTAATGCTAACGAGGATTTTTTATCCTTATTTAACTGCTCAATTAATTCGTTTAAGTTATTGAATTTCTTCTCGTTTCGGAGTTTTTTTATAAATTTTAACGTTACGCTTTTATTGTAAATATCCTTTTCAAAGTCAAAAATATTAACTTCTATTTTTATTTTATCATCACTATCTGTTGTTGGGTTAACTCCAATGTTTAGCATCCCAAAATAGTTTTGGTTTTCAATTATTACTTCAACAAAATAAACACCAATTTTAGGTATCAGTTTGTCCGAGCTTTCGGTTTGCAAATTTGCGGTCGGAAATCCAAGGGTTCGCCCTAGTTGCTTGCCTTTAACAACTTTTGCTTTTAAAAAGAAGGGATGCCCTAAATATTCAAAAGCTCTTTCAATATCGCCTTCTTCAATAGCTTTTCTAATATTTGTACTGCTTACGGCAATATTATCAATATCTTTTTTACTTATTTCTTCTAACGTGTAATTATTGGCAGTTGCATGTTCTTTAAGGATATTTATATCGCCCTTTCTGTCTTTTCCAAATTTATGGTCGTAACCAATAACTATATGTTTGGCGTTTAAATCATTTACTAAAATACCTTCTAAATACTGCTTTACCTCTAATTGCGAAAAGGTTTTGTCAAATGGATAAACAACCGTAATATCCACGCCATATTTTTTTAATAATTCAAGTTTTTCGTCAACTAAAGTTATTAATTTTAGATCTTTTTGTTCGGGAAATAGAATTTTTCGCGGATGTGGCTCAAATGTTAAAACAACTGTTTTTAACCCAAGTTCTTCTTTTAATTCTTTTAAGCGAGATAAGATCTTTTGATGCCCGATGTGCACCCCGTCAAAAGTTCCAATGGTAACAATAGTGGGACTTTCGATCCTGAAATTTTTTGTATTTTGAACAATTAACACGTTGTAAAAATAGCTTAATTAATCATAGATTATTATACTTTTTAATTATTAACCCCTTCCCGAGCCTTTTTTTGGTAAAAGTATTACCTAAAAAAGACAAAGTTTTTGGAACATAATACCAATATGTTGTTCAAAAGCTATTAATAAATTGCATTTTTTTGTTTATTTATTGTGATTAAAAAAGTATATTTGCGCTCAAATTTTAAGAAATTAATCTCATGTCGAAACAAATTGGCAAAATTGCTCAGGTTATTGGTCCCGTAATAGACGTTCGCTTTGATCTAGCAGGCGGTAAATTACCAAATATTATGGACGCTCTAGAAATTGTGAGCGGCGGAAAAAAAATCATTTTAGAAGTTCAACAACACACAGGAGAAGATACTGTTCGTACAATTGCTATGGATAGTACCGATGGTGTATACCGTGGAATGGAAGTTACAGCTACAGGTAGTGGTATTTCAATGCCGGTAGGTGATAAAGTAAAAGGACGTTTATTTAACGTTGTAGGTGAAGCAATTGATGGTATTAACGTTATTGATAACGCAGGCGGAAAATCTATTCACCGTTTACCACCTCGTTTTGAAGACTTATCTACAGCTACAGAAGTATTATATACTGGTATTAAAGTAATTGATTTAATTGAGCCATACTCAAAAGGTGGTAAAATTGGTTTATTTGGTGGTGCCGGAGTAGGTAAAACCGTATTAATTCAAGAATTAATTAATAATATCGCTAAAGGTCACTCTGGTTATTCGGTATTTGCAGGTGTTGGTGAGCGTTCTCGTGAGGGAAATGACTTATTACGTGAGATGATCGAGTCTGGAATTGTGAAGTATGGCGATGCTTTCAAACATTCAATGGAAGAAGGCGGATGGGATCTTGATAAAGTAGATTTGAAAGAATTAGAAAAATCTCAAGCAACCTTTGTTTTTGGTCAAATGAATGAGCCTCCTGGAGCACGTGCTCGTGTTGCCTTATCAGGATTAACGATGGCAGAATATTTCCGTGACGGAGATGGAACTGGTCCAGGTCGTGATATCTTATTCTTCGTTGATAACATCTTCCGTTTTACTCAAGCTGGTGCTGAGGTATCTGCCTTATTAGGTCGTATGCCTTCGGCTGTAGGTTACCAACCAACTTTAGCTTCAGAAATGGGTGCGATGCAAGAGCGTATTACTTCAACTAAAAAAGGATCTATTACTTCAGTTCAAGCGGTATACGTACCAGCGGATGACTTAACCG
>JBEIEI010000195.1:0-4909 GCA_040382975.1 Flavobacteriales bacterium | reverse complement strand
ATTATCCAACCAAAAAAAATCCGCTTAACAGTAAACCGCAATAATTTTAAATCCATTAATTTTTATTTTAAAAACGGTTTTAGGATCGATGCCGTTGCTCAATTTGATATTGGCGAAGGCTATATAATGGACGATTTTATTATGGTGTGGAACGCGAGCTAGCAGTCAATCGTTAGTCAAAACAAGAAACCAAGAACAAGTAACTACGAGTCTTTCTCGCCCAATAGCTTCTCCAACGAATACATTTCATCTCTTAAACGGGCAGCCTCGTTAAAATTCATTTCTTTTGCAGCGCGTAACATAGCAGACTTAGCTTTTGCAATTTGTTTTTTAACTCATCTCACTTTTTCCTTGATGAAAAAGTAAGCAAAAAATCAAGGCTTCATAATATTTTACTAAAATTCAATACAAATCAAGCCTGATGATTTAAGCGCTTCGCGAGATGCAAAAATCATCTTTCACACAAGCCTGCGCTTTTGATCTTTAATGAATTTTTTACGTAAAATCTTATGAGGCCGACATACTTTGTTTGCTTACGCGGAAACAAACCATCGAAGTATTAAATAAAGAATTGTCATTTCGACGATAGGAGAAATCTGGGCTAATGGGCTTTTACAAAGCAACGATATAGAATTGTTTTATATACAGATTCCTGAGGCTATTAATCATTTTTGTTAAGTCCTTCGAAATGACAGCTTATTATTCTTTCTCACCCAACATCTTCTCCAACGAATACATTTCATCTCTTAAACGGGCAGCTTCATTAAAATTCATTTCTTTTGCAGCGCGTAACATGGCGGATTTTGCTTTAGCGATTTGTTTTTTTAACTCATCTTTATTCATGTATTGCACTACAGGATCGGCAGCAACATCAAGCGCTTCAGGCTCAACGTAAACACGTACTAATTTACCGTCGATGGTTACTTCGGTGCCACTCATAGTAGGTTGTAACAACTGTTTTCTTCCTGCTTGAACCGGTGTAATGTTATGTTTAAAATTATAATCTATTTGTTTTTTTCTTCTACGCTCTGTTTCCTCCATTGTCAATTTCATGCTATCCGTAATTCTGTCGGCATACATAATTACGCGTCCGTTAACGGTCCTTGCGGCACGGCCAACCGTTTGCACTAAACTTCTTACATTTCTTAAAAACCCTTCCTTATCAGCATCTAAAATGGCCACCAAGCTTACTTCCGGTAGATCTAATCCTTCGCGCAATAAATTGATACCTATCAACACATCAAACATGCCAACACGCAACTGACGTAAAATTTCAACACGCTCCAAAGTATCTACTTCACTATGGATATAACGACACCTCACATTTAATTTGGTTAAATATTTCGTTAACTCCTCTGCCATACGCTTAGTCAACGTCGTAACCAATACACGTTCATCTTTTGCAACCACTTTATGAATTTCATCTAAAAGATCATCCACCTGATTTGAGCATGGTCTAACATCGATCAACGGATCTAAAATTCCTGTAGGACGAATTAATTGCTCCACCACTACTCCACCCGCAGCCTCTAATTCAAATTCTGCCGGCGTAGCGCTAATATAAATTACTTGATTGAGCATAGCATAAAATTCTTCAAACTTTAGCGGCCGATTATCTAAAGCAGAAGGCAAGCGAAAACCGTACTCCACTAAATTTTGTTTTCGTGCAAGATCTCCTCCATACATGGCTCTCACCTGAGGTAAAGAAACATGACTCTCATCAACTAATAATAAAAAATCATCCGGAAAATAATCGATCAAACAAAAGGGACGAGTTCCCGGTAAGCGACCATCAAAGTAACGCGAATAATTTTCAATGCCACTGCAATAGCCCAATTCACGCATCATCTCCAAGTCAAAATTAACACGCTCTTCTAATCTTTTTGCTTCTAATGTTCTGCCTTGTTTATTAAAGAATTCAACTTGCTTGGTCATATCTTCCTGAATAAACACCATTGCTTTTTGCATTGTATCAGGTGCGGTAACAAAAATATTTGCAGGATAAACACTAAAGGTTTCAAACTTTTCGATCACGTGATTATTAGCGTTATCAAAGGTTTCAATACTTTCGATCTCATCACCAAAGAACATGATCCGAACACAATAATCGGCATATGGCAAATTCACATCAACCGTATCACCCTTCACTCTAAAGGTGCCTCTGTCAAATTCGCCGGTAGTTCTTGAGTATAATGAACCAACAAATTGGTGTAATAATTTATTTCTTGAAATTAACTGACCAACATGAATTGGGATAATATTCTTTTTAAAATCAGAAGGATTACCCATACCATAGATACAGCTAACCGAGCTAACAACAATAACATCGCGTCTTCCCGACAATAAAGCAGAAGTAGTACTTAAACGTAATTTTTCAATCTCTTGATTTATAGCAAGGTCTTTTTCTATATAAGTTCCTGTTGTTGGCAAAAAAGCTTCCGGCTGATAATAATCGTAATAACTCACAAAATATTCTACGGCATTGTTCGGAAAAAATTGTTTGAATTCGCTGAACAATTGTGCTGCCAAGGTTTTATTATGACATAAAACTAAAGTTGGTTTACTAACCTCTTGAATAACGTTAGCGGCCGTAAATGTTTTACCGGAACCTGTAACACCAAGCAATACCTGATGTTTTGTATCGGAACGAATACCTTCAACCAATTGTTTGATCGCTTGTGGTTGATCGCCCGTTGGCTGAAACTCAGATGTTAATTCAAAATTCATTTGTCAGGTATACTTATGTAAACAAAGTTACTTAATCAATTTATATTTTGCAGCAGCAAATTCCTTATTACAAAAGTTAAAATGCCACCATTCGCTGGCAATAGGATAAAACTTAGCTTTCTGCATAACGTTTCTTAACAATTTTCTGTTTTCAAATGCATCTTGCGATAGTTCTCCGCTTTTTAAAAAGTGCCATTCATAAACCGGCTGCGACAATTTTCCAAAGTGATCAAAATTCGAACCCATGTTTAACAATTGATTGGTCTTTGTGTCAATAATAGAAACATCTAAAGCGCAACCGTAATTATGTAATGATATGGCATAAGGCGGCGATAAATAAGCGTATTTGATATCCGGCGGCATATCCAAACTATCCCACATCATTTGCTGTATATGCATCGGGCGACTAGCATCAAAAATTATTAATGAATAATCAGGGTTTAATTGTTTTAAATAAAACTGTGCATTACAAACCCTAACCGCTACTTCGCAAGGAAAATAAGCCTTTTGCAGCCCATCGTATATATTCAATTTTAAAAAATTAGAGGTATCGGCATATTTAAGATCTACCTTTAGCGTGCTGTCAAGGCTTTGCACATCAACAAGATCGTAACTCAAAAATAAAGAATCAAGGTAGGATACGTCGTAAGGTTGTTCAATTTTTAGAGCAGAGGCGCAAATATCAATAGAATCATTAATATAAAAAGACAGACGTTTTTCCAACGTTTTACCTCTATTTTCGCTACCTGAGTTGCAAGCAAAAAAAACCAAAGAGATGAGTAAGAAATATGCCTGATAAATTCTCAAAAAATAATTTTTAGTTTCCTTAATTTTCAAAGCAAATAGTTAATTTTGATCAGCAAATTTTAACTTATGCCGTCATTCGATATAGCCAGTAAATTAGATGCACAATTACTAGATAATGCAGTAAATGTAGCTAAAAAAGATATATTAAATCGTTGGGATTTTAGAGATAGTAAAAGTACAATTGAACTGAACAAAAAAGATCTCATCATCAATATCGCCACCGAGAACGATATGCGTCTGGACGCCATTTTAGATGCCATTCATTCGCGCATGATCAAGCAAAACCTTGATCCTCGAGGGTTGGACGAAAGCAAAGAGCATTATCCAAGCGGACCACTAATTAAAAAAGATATAAAGGTTAGACAGGGTTTAGAAAAAGAAGTTTCTAAAAAAATAATGAAAGATATTAAGGACAGCAAACTAAAAGTTACCGCTCAAGTAATGGATGATATTATTCGCGTGAGTGCGAAGAAAATTGACGACCTTCAGGCGGTGATCTCATTATGCCGCAGAGGGGATTACGAAGTGCCATTACAATTTATAAACATGAAATAATTAAAATTTTACCACATAGTTCACAGAGAGTTAAAGAGCGTAAAATGAAGAATAAAAAAATTACATTTCAATTAGAAAAATCTATCTATTCTTCCGGTAAAATTTCAGATAATAAAAAGGAATCTGATAATTATAAAGGCTTAAATTTGCATCAAATTGGAGAAATCTTTTCATATTTACAAAGTGTTGCCTATAATTACCCAATAGATAAACCACCCAAAATGGATAGAACAATTTTTTCAACACGCTCATTAAAAATAAAAAATGATAATACGAAGTAAAGCTCCATTAAGAATAGGATTAGCAGGTGGAGGTACAGATGTTAGTCCGTATGCAGATATTTACGGAGGAGCTATTTTAAATGCAACAATCGATCTTTACGCTTATGCTTCTCTGGAGCCATTAAGCAACGGCAAAATAGAATTTTGTTTTGACGGAACAGATAGATGCATCATTTTAGAAAGTAAAAAGGAACTTGAAATAGTTGAAGGGTTTGAATTATTTATAGGCGTTTACAATCGCTTAGTAAAACAATTTAAATTAGAAAAACTTTCATTTCGATTAACCTCCTACATCGAAGCGCCGCAGGGGTCAGGCCTTGGAACATCTTCAACAATTGTTGTGTCTTTAATTGGCGCTTTTGTTGAATGGTTAAAATTACCATTAGCAAAATATGACATAGCGCATTTAGCATATGAAATTGAGCGCGTTGATCTAAAAATGAGTGGTGGTCGCCAAGACCAATATGCGGCTACTTTTGGCGGCATCAATTATATGGAGTTTTTAAGTGATGATAGAGTTATTGTAAATCCATTACACT
>JBEIEI010000194.1:0-4917 GCA_040382975.1 Flavobacteriales bacterium | reverse complement strand
ATTGGCTTACTATTAATTTTTCAATTATTTAGAATTGACAAAACAACTAAACCTGTTGATACTACAACCGATTTTATTTCTGTAACACAGTCACGCCCAGAAGTAGCCTCTATTTTAAAAACTTCTTGTTACGACTGTCACTCTAATCAACCGGTTTACCCATGGTACACAAATATTGCTCCCCTATCCTGGTGGATAAAAAATCACATAAACGAAGGAAGCGAACATCTTAATTTTTCAGAATGGGGAACCTATAAACTAAAAAGAAAAGATCATAAATTAGAAGAATGTGTGGAGATGATAGAAGAAGGGGAAATGCCAATGACTTCCTACACGCTGATCCATGGCAACGCTAAACTAAATGATGCTCAAAAAACACTGCTAATAAATTGGTTTAAAAGCTTAAGAGATTCGTTAAAGGCACAAAACGGGGAATCAGAAGGCTAAAACGACTTCTAAAGCCATTTTAGCTCAAAAACCCTACAATTTCATCTTAAATATTTTGTGCTTCAAACAATATTTACTAATATTGTGTAAGTATTATTAACGTTGCATTTTCTTGCAACTTACAATCAATCAAAAAATTAAAAAAATTAAATTAAGTAATATCATTAATCCTATTTATGTTTCAAGAAATTGATTTAAACGGTAAATCCTTACCGGAACTGAAAGAAATTGCAAAAACTTTATCCATTGACTCTAAAGGTTTAAGTAAAACCGACATCATATCTACTATTCTTGAAGCACAATCAAAACCTGATTCTGTTACCAAAATGAGACCAAGAATTTCAAAACCCGACAATAAGGAAATGAAAGAAAAAAGACCACGCAAAATTGTAAAACTTGATCCGATCATCGAAGATACGCGACAAGAAACAATAAACGTTCCAACCGAAGAAGAAGAAATTATTGTACAACCAATAATGGAAAAAACTGAAATCGAGTCGGACGAAAAAACGACTTATGAAAGTAGTTCAAATGAAGAAACTGCTATCGAATCAGAACAAAGCGCTGCTTCGGCCATGCCGCAAGAAGAATTGGAGCCAATTAAAAAACACGAAAAAGTTTATTATAATTTTGACAATATCGTTTTTGCAACCGGTGTGTTAGAGATCATGCCTGATGGTTATGGTTTTTTACGCAGCTCTGATTATGATTATTTAAATTCGCCCGATGACGTTTACGTTTCGCAATCACAAATAAAATTATTTGGTTTAAAAACAGGCGATGTTGTAAAAGGTGGCGTTCGTCCTCCTAAAGAAGGAGAAAAATATTTTCCACTAATTAAGGTTGAGCAAATAAATGGCCGCGACCCAGGTTTTGTGCGTGACCGTGTGATCTTTGATTATTTAACGCCATTATTCCCTAACGAAAAATTAAAACTTACAGGGCATCCTCAAGAAAATATGAGTATGCGTGTGATGGATATGTTCTCGCCAATTGGTAAAGGACAACGTGGTTTAATTGTTGCACAACCAAAAACAGGTAAAACAGTTTTATTAAAAGATGTTGCAAATGCAATTGCTTACAATCACCCCGAAGTTTATTTAATTATTTTATTAATTGATGAACGTCCGGAAGAGGTTACAGATATGGCCCGCAGTGTAAAAGCTGAAGTTGTATCAAGTACCTTTGATGAACCTGCTGAAAAGCATGTGAAAATTGCCAATCTTGTTTTAGAAAAAGCAAAACGTATGGTTGAGTGCGGCCACGATGTGGTTATTTTATTAGATAGCATTACACGTTTAGCACGTGCTTACAATACAGTTTCTCCTGCAAGTGGTAAAGTTTTAACCGGAGGTGTTGATGCAAATGCATTACACAAACCAAAACGCTTTTTTGGAGCCGCTCGTAAAATTGAGAATGGTGGATCGTTAACTATTTTAGCAACTGCCTTAACAGAAACAGGTTCTAAAATGGATGAAGTTATTTTTGAAGAATTTAAGGGTACCGGTAATATGGAATTACAGTTAGATAGAAAATTATCTAACCGTCGTATCTATCCTGCTATTGATCTTTTATCATCATCAACAAGAAGAGATGATCTTTTAATGGATAAAGAAACCTTAACGCGTTTATGGGTGTTGCGTAAGCATTTGGGCGACATGAATCCACAAGAAGCCATGGAGTTTTTGTTAGAAAGATTAAGGCGCACTCAAAACAATGAAGAGTTTTTAGCCAGCATGAATGGCTAAGAGATGTTAAATTATAAATGATGAATTTTAAATTAACCTAATACAAATAAGAACTTAAAAAGATCGTGAACAAAAAAGCGTTAATATTTGGCTTCGCATACAGTATAGTAGTTATAGCCTTTAAATTATTTATTTTATTAGGCGGTTATTCGCTAACCTCATTTGGTTTTTACTTTTCAAGTTTAACCAGTGTTTTAATGATCATTCCTTTTTATTATTTCGCCATAAAAAGTGTTAGAGATAAAGATAACAATGGCCTAATTGGCGGGAAAGAAGCCGTTCGTATTTGCCTAACTATTTTTGCTGTTGGTGCTGTTATTATTAGCACGTATAATTATTTTGAATTTGAAAACAGCGGTAAAGCCATGGCTATTGATTACTATAATAGCGATAAGTTTATGGCCTTTTTAAAATCGCAGGCAAAAATTAAAGCTGAAGATTATCAAAAAATTATTGCCGAACAAATTAAAGCTTCTGAAGTTTCGGGATTTAAGGCTACTACCGGAAAATTATTTTCGTATATGTTAATAGGCGGAATAAGTGCTTTTATTACTTCTGCAGCGATGCGAAAAACTAGTAAATAAAATAGTACTCGTTTATAAAAATTACCCACTTTGTAAGTACTAAAAATTCGCTAACGATTTTATTAATTAGTTAAATCCTAAGGTGAAACTAAGTTTAATGAGATATTAAAGTAATACGAGCCGCCTAATTTATTATCCATGATCACCGGGTCCGCTTTATAATCTACGTTATCAACATTAAACTTATATCCTATACGATAGCCTGCCTGAATACTCATCCAAATAAAATTGTAAATACTAAACTCGTAAGTAAAACGCGGACGTATTTCGCTACGGTGTAATTGCAAATTTTTAAATCCAAAATTATAATCAGTTACCATTGAATTAATGTAATACGAATTACCCCTCTAATTCAAAACCAAAAAACAACAAATTACGTGGATTAATTGTATAACGAACATTTGCCCTGGCCGGCAATAACATTTCTATACCCCATTTTTTACTTTTAAAAGTGTAATTATAAAGTATAACAGGAAAATAATTAAGCGCTCCGCCACGATAAGACTGTGTTACTCCAAAACCATACTGCCTTCTATCATTTGGCTTACAACCAAAAATTATGGCTCCACTATATTTTAACCCATTTTCATGAAATTCGTCAATTTTCCCTGCGCTGTTATGATCAGCAGCCAATTGCAAAATACCAAATAATTTAGAGTTAAATGGCTTATAAATTGTGCCGTTAAATCCATAAGAACGTAAGCCGTTTTTATTTAATACTTCTGACAGTGGCAAAACTTCTTTATTAGAACTCGACTTCGCGTATTTGAAGTCTAAATAATTAACACCTAAACTCAAAATCATTTTATTATTTGACACTACTGGAAAATTGGCGGAAAAACGAATTCCACTATTGTATTTTATATTTGCAGTATTTCCCGAAAAAGAACCAATTGTATCCATTTCAATTGAATTGGCTCCAACAAAATCATACCCAAAAGAAATTAATTTAGACGGACTTAAACCTAAGATCTTTTGTGAACAATAAATTTTTGATTTATTTGCAGAAGGCACTTCAACAACATCAGCATACATCGAAAAATCTTCTTCCTGAGTTGTAGTTGAATCCACTTTTGTTTGAGCTAATCCAATTGAAGAAAAAAACAAAGCAAATAATATAAATCTGAATTTCATATCTATTATTATATAAAAGTATACTAAACCACCTACCCCTGATTATAACTTACATAGTGGAACAACGACCATATAACAAGAAAATCTATTTTTCTTTTAAGGCTACTCTTTTCCAAGTATCAGTCCTCCCAAATAACTGAACACCAATATATCCCCTAACCTCTAACAAATTATCATCTTTTAATACAATAACACAATTGTATGTGTTTCCGTTTTCGGGGTCGTAAATAGTACCACCAGCATACTCAGCCTTGCCTTTGTATGAAAAACCCAATAGATTATTGTATCCTAACAAAGGCACTTCTCTTTTTGTTTCATCTGGATTGTTTTTATCAACTTTTTTATTTCCATCTGCATAAGTTGGTTCTTTTAGCCAAACAATTTTACCGCCAAACTTATCGCCGTACTTGGTTATTTTTACACGGGCCTTTCCACTGCCAACCTCCCAAACGCCAATAATTTTATCAGATTCTGCCACCTCGGCAGTTTGTGCGTTTACTAAACTAAATATCAAAATACTGATTAGTAAAAAAAAGTTTTTTTTCATATTAAATTTAAATTAGATGTTAATAGAGTGAATATTTAATATTTGTAAAGCCACTATAAAACTCCATCGTTAATTTCAAATATACAAAAAAGATATACAAATATCGGAGGTAACTTACTTACAATTTAGATCAGTTTTTCATTAAATATTTTCAAAAAAATCACCTAAACAACGAGATCCTACCGCTGCGTACCACTTTTTTATCGTTACCTTTTTCGATGCTTTCGATGCGGTAAACATACATTTCTTCAGGACATAGATTACCTTTAAAACGTCCGTCCCACTTTGCATTTAGGTTGTTAGAAGTAAATACCGTGTTCTCCCATTTATCCATAATGGTAATTTTAAAATAAGAATACTCACATTGCAATACCGGATAAAAATAATCGTTCCTATTATCTTCATTAGGCGTAAAACTATTTGGTATGATCATTTCACAATCACAGGCTTTTAATTT
>JBEIEI010000193.1:0-4939 GCA_040382975.1 Flavobacteriales bacterium | reverse complement strand
GAGTTAGAATTTTTACTAATTATTGGCGATATTAGTTCAACTACACTTGAAGATGTATCAACTGTTGTTTATACATCAGGTAATTATGATAAAGTTAGTATGGCCGTTAAACGCCGCGATGAGTTTATTAAAGATGGAAACAAAGGTGCAGGAGTATCTAAAATAAAAGGAAAAACAATAACACAAATTAGCGATGCTGAATTAGTAGAATTAATTAAAAAAGAAGACGAAGATTTTGCTAAATTAACAGCAAACACGAATACAGCAACAGCAGTAAGTTCGGATACTAATGCAGTTGTTACAAATACTACTGCTGTAAATACAAATAGCACCGAGGCGGTTGCTAATAACGAATCATTTAATAAATCAGATATTGTTTATCGTGTACAATTAGGAGCGTTTAAAAATAAAATTTCGGCAAGCGTATTTAATACTAGTGCCGGGGTGATAGAATTAAAAACCGGGGAGAATATTTATAGATACGTTACAAATGGTTTCAGAACAATTGAAGAAGCCGCATCACTACGCGCAGATCTTGTTTTGCAAGGCTATAGCGATGCATTTGTTACGGCTTATAAGGACGGAAAACGTATTGCTTTAAATCAAACAAAAGCTACCGTTGAAAAATCTTATAAAGAAGATCTTAACGAAGAAAAAATATTTAGTTCGGTAGATAAAAAATTAGTTCTATTTAAAATACAATTAGGCGCACTTAAAAAACCCATGTTTGAAAAAATGACAGATGAGAAATTTAAAGATCTTACTGATGTTGAAAAACAAACAACTATTTCACGAAGTATCCGTTATTCTAGCGGTAACTTTAATGGCTACGATGCCGCCGAAAAATACAGAAAAGAATTAGAGGCTAAAGGCTTTTTTGATGCCTTTATCATTGCTACTTTTAAAAACGAGATCATTTCTATTCAAGAAGCGATGGAATTACTGAAATAAAATTTTAAACAAAATAAAAAAAACGAGAGGGAATACCTCTCGTTTTTTTATTATAAATAATTCCTTTATATTTTTACAATTAATTTGTTTTAAGCTAAAGCTTGTTTTAGATCTTCAATTAGATCTTCTACATCTTCAACACCTACACTTAAACGCAATAGATTATCCACAACACCCGATTTTTCTCTTTCTGCCTTTGGAATAGATGCATGCGTCATAGTTGCAGGATGGTTGATCAACGATTCAACTCCACCTAAACTTTCTGCTAAAGAAAATACGCCAAATGATGAGGCTACCTTAAATGTGTTTTCGATGGTTTTATCTTTTAAAACAATCGATATCATTCCGCCAAAATCGCGCATTTGTTTTTTTGCAATTTCGTGGTTTGGATGATCGGTAAAACCCGGCCAGTATACTTTTTCAATTTTTGGATGTGTCTTTAGGAACTCAGCTATCTTTCTTCCATTAAAGCAATGGCGCTCCATACGTAAATGCAAGGTTTTAATACCGCGCATTACTAAAAAACAATCCATTGGTCCCGGATTTGCACCACAACTATTTAAAATAAAGTAGATCTGCTCATGTAATTTATCATCATTCATTACTAAAGCGCCCATCACCACATCGCTATGGCCACCAAGGTATTTAGTTACAGAGTGCATAACTATATCAGCTCCTAAAGCTAAAGGGTTTTGTAAATATGGTGAAGCAAAGGTATTATCTACTGCTAACAATAAATTATTGTCTTTTGCTATTTTAGAACAAGCAGCAATATCAATAATTTGCATGGTAGGATTGGTAGGCGTTTCGGCCCAAATTAATTTTGTGTTAGCGTTGATATATTTTTTAATATTATCAGCGTTGGTTAAATTAATGAAGTGAAATTTTATACCGTAGTTCTCATATATTTTAGTGAACATACGATAAGAACCACCATACAAGTCATCTCCTGTAATTACCTCATCGCCGGGGCGAAGCATACGCATAACAGCATCGGTTGCACCCATTCCGCTGCTAAAGCAAACACAATGTTTTCCGTTTTCAAGAGCTGCAATGTTTTTTTGAAGCGCCTCTCTTGTTGGATTTTTACCGCGAGCATAACCATAACCTTTGTTAACTCCAGGTGATTCCTGAACGTAAGTACTGGTTTGAAAAATAGGGGTCATAATTGCGCCCGTAGATGGATCAGCATCAGCTCCTGCATGTATTGCCTTAGTGCCAAATTTGTGTTTAGAGAAATCAGCCATGTTTTATAAGTTTTAGTTCTGTTAATTATTAGTTTGTTGTTTTACTTTTTTTAGAAATAAGATCAAGATCTTGTTTTAATTGTAGAGTATAAAAATGAGAATTTTTTTTTATCAATGCGTTTAATTTATGAAATTATTTGAGGTTAGCAGACCGCTTGTGTTTCCAGCGACGATGGCTCCAGAGCCAATAAGCGGGTTGTTGCAAAATATTTTTTTCTAATGCCAACGTGTGGAGTTTTGTGATTTCACCATCTGCCATTTCTTTGGGGTTTTCTGTAATTACAACTGCACCTAATTGATAATGACCACGCTTTATTTTAGTAATAGGGAGGTAAACAACCGGGTAGTTAAATTTTTTAGCGAGCTTTTCTGTTCCTAAAAAAACAGGGGTATCTTGATTTAAAAAGGTTGTCCAATACGCACTTTCGGGAGGGGCTGTTTGATCGGCAATTAAACCAATGGTGGTTGGAATGTTTTTTTGTCGGAGCGTTAAAAGTTCTTTGTAAAGGCCATTCATAGGCACAATGTTACCGCCAAAGCGCCCTCTTAATTTAAGCATAAAGGCATCAAAACTCTTATTAGTTAATGGATGATAGACGCCTGTTATTAGTTGTTTATAATAGATCTGATGTGAAATTGCACCCCATTCCCAATTGCCAACATGACCAATTACCCCAACAATACTTTGGCCTTTATCAAAAAAATAATTCATGGTTTTTAAAGCCTCTTCACTAAAGGTGCAACGTTTAGCCAGATCTTCTTTTGAAATGGTGTAAAGTTTTAATGTTTCAAAGATCACATCGCAAAAGTGTTTGTAAAACTGTTTGGTAATTGCAAGGATTTCTTTTTCGGATCTTTCGGGAAAAGAATTTTTTAAATTTTGAATTACAACGGCTTTGCGATAACCAATTAAATAAAAAATAATAATGTAAAAAAAGCTGCTAAATGCATGCAATAACCAAAATGGCCAAATTGAAATAAAGTAGAGGAGAGGGAATACGACTATTTTAAAGATCCATTTGCTCAATTAAAAGTTTGGTTTTAATAGGTATTTAGAATAAAAATCTACAATGTGTTTTACCGCATCATCTGCAGTATCAACCAATTTAAATAGATCCAGGTCAATAGCATTAATATTTTTTTCATCTTCAAGCATAGTGGTTTTTATCCACTCCAACATGCCCGACCAATATTGTGTGCCAACTAAAACCACCGGAAATTTGGCGATTTTATTTGTTTGAACTAAAGTTAAAGATTCAAATAATTCATCCATGGTGCCAAAGCCACCCGGCATACCAATAAAGCCTTGCGAGTATTTTAAGAAAATAGTTTTGCGAACAAAAAAGTAATCAAAGTTGATACATTTATCCGAATCAATATAATCATTGTGTTTTTGTTCAAATGGAAGAACGATATTTAAACCAACCGATTTTCCTTTACCTCTCATGGCTCCCTTGTTAGCAGCCTCCATAATTCCCGGACCACCACCGCTAATAATTCCATAACCCTCTTGCACCAATTTAAATGCGATCTCTTCTGCTAATTGGTAGTATATATTTTCTGGTTTTGTTCGCGCACTTCCAAAAATAGATACACATGGGCCAATACGACTCATTTTTTCAAAACCTTCAACAAACTCGCTCATTATTTTAAAAATTTGCCAGCTGTTTTGTGCTTTAATATCATTCCAGTCTTTATTTGCAAATGCACTACGTATTTTTTCTTCTCCTTCTGGGGTCATATTGTAATTTTAGCTGTTAAGTTTTAAATTTTAAATGAGGCGGTAAGTATGGAAATTGATCCTTAATTTATCATATAACATTTATAATTTATAATTTTTTATAATCCGCCTTCTTTTAGTCTTTCTGCATTTTCGGCAAATTGTAATTTGTCTATCATTTCCTGAATATCGCCACTCATAAAACCGGTAAGGTCATAAAGAGTTTCATTAATCCTATGATCTGTAATTCTATTTTGAGGATAATTGTATGTTCTGATCTTGGCGCTTCTGTCTCCGGTACTCACCATTGTTTTACGTCGCTTTGTTGTTTCGGCTAAACGTTTTTGATATTCAATGTCGTAGATCTTTGAACGGAGCATATTCATGGCTTTTTCTCTATTGCCTAATTGATTTCGTTCTGTTTGACAAGTAACAACCAAACCGGTAGGTTTATGCGTTAAAATAACTTTACTCTCCACCTTGTTTACGTTCTGTCCACCGGCCCCACCACTTCTCGCGGTTGCCATATCAATATCCGAATCTTTTATGTCAACATCTAACTCTTCTGCCTCAGGCAATACAGCTAAGCTGGCAGCCGAAGTATGAACGCGACCTTGAGCCTCTGTTGCAGGCACACGTTGCACGCGGTGCACACCACTTTCGAATTTTAATATTCCATAAGCACCCGGTCCTTTTACATTAAACACTATTTCTTTAAAGCCTCCCATAGTTCCGGGACTAGAATCTACAACCTCTATCTGAAAACCCTTTTTCTCGCAATAACGGCTGTACATTTCAAATAGATTTCCCGCAAAAATAGCAGCTTCATCACCACCGGTGCCACCTCTAAGTTCCATTACACAATTCTTGTTATCCTCTGGGTCTTTAGGGATAAGTAGTAATCGAATTTCTTCGGTTAATTTGATCTCTTTTTCTCTATTCTCTTCCAATTCTGCCTTGGCCATATCTAAAAAGTCTTTATCCTTTTCGGTAGCTAAAACTTCTTTAGCTTGTTCCATGT
>JBEIEI010000192.1:0-4943 GCA_040382975.1 Flavobacteriales bacterium | reverse complement strand
CCCTTCATGAAAAATTTATTTGTGAATCAGTTGGCATTGCCAAGGAGGGCTTAATAATTCTAACATTAGTGTGCTTTAGGAAATAAAAAAAACCTCTTTGCAGAGGCTCTTAAAAATTAGCGTAAATTGGTGAAACTCTTGGCTTTCCTAAACCACAATCTCATCACCATCTTTACTCAAGAATTTAAACTCCATAAAACTTTGGCTAGCCATACCTTGAACCTTAACCCATTGTTTGTGTTCAAAATACCATTTCCATTGTTTACTGCGGAATAAACCTCCTTGTTTGATAAACGCTTCAATATATGGATGAATGTTTAACGTAATGTTTTTTTGATTTTGTTCTTTTAAAATAAAACGTAATGTGTTCTCAATTTGGTCAACAAACAAAATACTTGGTTGTACTTTACCTGTACCGTTACAACTAGGACAAGTTTCTAAAACCTCAACATTCACCTCAGGGCGTAAACGTTGACGTGTAATTTGTATTAAACCAAATTTACTTGGAGGTAAGATGTTGTGTTTTGCACGATCACTCTTCATCTCCTCTTTTAATTTATCAAATAGCAACTTACGGTTATCGGGGTTGTGCATGTCGATAAAATCAACAACAATAATTCCACCCATATCGCGCAATCTTAATTGACGAGCAACCTCAACTGCTGATTCTAAATTAACTTCTAATGCATTTTCTTCCTGGCTGCTATCACTTTTTGCACGATTACCGCTATTTACGTCAAAAACGTGTAAAGCCTCGGTATGTTCAACCACTAAGTATGCACCACTTTTCATATGAACGGTTTTTCCAAACAAACTCTTAATTTGTTTTTCAATTCCGTAAGCATCAAAAATTGGCAACTTGCCGTTGTATAATTTTAAAATGTCTAATTTATCAGGAGAAATAGTTTTGATATAAAGTTTTAGATCTTCAAAAACTTTAGGATCGTTAACGTGAATAGCGTTAAATGAAGCATTTAAAAAGTCGCGTAAAATAGCATTGGTTCTATCTACCTCGCCTAACACCCTTAATGGTGGTTGGCCGGTTTTTAGCATGTTGTAACAATCGTCCCAACGCTTTACAAGATCATTTAAATCTGCTTCAAGATCTGCAACCGGTTTGTTTTCGGCAACAGTTCTTACAATTACACCAAAGTTTTTTGGTTTTATGGTTTGCATCAGATCTTTTAATCGCTTTTTCTCATCAAAATTTCTAAGTTTAGAAGAAACAGAGATCTTATCGGAGAAAGGAATTAAAACCAAATAACGACCGGCTAAGCTTATTTCGGTGGTAATTCTTGGTCCTTTTGCACTAATGGGTTCTTTAGCAACTTGTACTAAAATGTTGGTACCGGATTTTATAACTTCGTTAATTTTACCATCTTTTTTAATTTCAGGTTCATTTTTAAAGTACATCAGGTTACTCACATTTTGTTTTCCATTTTGCGTTTGCTCAACGTACTTTATTAATGAGTTAGCTTGGGGGCCTAGATCGAGGTAGTGCAGAAAAGCATCTTTTTCGTATCCAACATCTACAAAAGCAGCGTTAAGGCCTGTCATAACCTTTTTAGCTCTGCCTAAATAAATATCGCCTACCGAAAATTTTGAATTATTCTTTTCGCGATGTAACTCTACTAAACGTTTATCGTGTAATAGAGCTATAACAACTTCGTTAGGCGTGGAATTAATTATTAATTCTTGATTCACGCGCTTAATATTTTAAATTATTAATAGTAAATGGTAATATTAAATAGCACAAAACAAATCACTAGTAAACTAATAACTTTAACACAGTTATTCCTGCACATTTAATACACTTAAATAAATAATTAAAACGGAACAGCTTTTATGCCTTCCGTTTTAATTATTTCTTACTAAAAAACAACTAGCCTTTGGCTAATTATTTTTTCTTATGACGATTTTTTCTCAAACGTTTTTTGCGTTTGTGTGTCGCCATTTTATGTCTTTTTCTTTTCTTTCCGCTTGGCATAATTTAATTTTTAAATTGTTAATACTTAGTTTTTAATTTTCTTTGTTTAAGTAAAACAGGCTTTTATTTCTGTTTCAGTTTTAATTGTTGAATGTATTTTTCTATTTCTATTCGCGCTGTAACATCTGTTGTTTTGGCCGAATACTTTGCTAACATCTCTATTGTTTTTTCAGTATTGTTTTTTTGCTCGTAAGCATCTGCTAAATGCAAATAAGCTTCAATATAATTACTGTCTATTTTAATAACATTATTAAACCTAGTAATTGCTTTATCTAACTGACCGCTTTTAACAGAGAAAAAAGCAAAAGTTAATTGCAGTTTTACATTGTTGCTGTCGGTTTTTTCGATCTCCTTTAATCGCTTTATGCCTTCCATAGGATCTTCAGACCCTTCAACGTAACAGGATGCTAACATGATCTTTGCATCCACATTATTTGGCTCTAACTCTAAACCTTTAGCAAAACAGCGGCTGGCAGATTGGTAAAGTACCGGGATAGCCGTTTTATCCTGAATAAACTGAATAGCGTAATAGTAGCGATTTCCGGCTTTTAACCAATTGGCTACTTTATTCTCTTTTTTTGCTAACTCTTCAGTATAAAAAGCTGCAAGATCAGGTCGTTTTAATTTATCCCAAAAAACCACAACGCTGTCTAATTGCTTTGCGGCAATAAACTTATCACTTTGTTTTTTCTTTTCAGGATCTAAACTATTTAAAGCTAAATTTAAATACACATCTAATGTGGCATTGGCCGATACTGCTTTGTTTTCAGCAGAATGATCGTGTCCATCACCATCAGTGTGTTTAGGAGCAATTTTTGGTGCAATAAATAAAAGAACGAATAAAACAATGGCGCTAATAATTAAAACTAAATGTGTCTTCTTAACGCTCATGGTTTATTTAATCCATGTTTTTTTGTATCGGTTCTGCAGTTTTAACATTGCGTTTTACTCTGTCTGAAAAGGTTTTAGAAGCCTTAAAAGCAGGGATATAGTGCGCAGGAATAACTACTGTAGTGTTTTTTGAGATATTACGCCCAATTTTTTCGGCACGCTTTTTTACAACAAAGGTTCCAAATCCTCTTAAATAAACATTTTTACCTTCTACCATGGAGTTGCGAATAGTCTTCATAAACGCTTCTACCGTGGCTTGTACAGCCATCTTCTCTATGCCTGTTTTTTCTGAAATTTCGTTAACAATATCTGCTTTGGTCATTTTACAAACTATTTAAAATCAATTAATTGTATTTTAAAACGGGCAGCAAAGATAGTATTATTATTATTAATTGAAAATTTTTTTAAAATTTTGGGGTTTTATAGTGTTAACGGGTGTTTAAGCAGTAATTTTACCCTATTATGGAAATTTGGTTTAGTTCTGGCTTACTTAAATGGTATAAAAAAAACAAACGCGAGTTGCCATGGCGCAACGAAACCGACGCGTATAAAATTTGGCTTTCTGAAATAATATTGCAACAAACTCAAGTAATACAAGGCACAAGCTATTATTTAAAATTTACAAAAAACTACCCAAAAATAGGCCAATTGGCAAACGCTACCGAGGACGAGGTACTAAAAATGTGGCAAGGTTTAGGATATTATTCTAGAGCCAGAAACCTACACGCTACGGCTAAGTTCATACAAAAAGAGCATAAAGGGGTTTTTCCAGCAAATTATAACGACATAAAAGCCTTAAGAGGTATTGGAGATTATACGGCGGCTGCTATTAGCAGTTTTGCTTTTAATTTGCCTCATGCTGTAGTAGATGGCAATGTTTACAGGGTTTTAAGTCGCCTTTTTGGAATAGAAACACCCATAGATTCCGGGCAGGGCAAAAAAGAATTTCAATTGTTGGCAACAGATCTGATGGATAAAAAAGACCCGGGACAATATAACCAAGCTATTATGGAGTTTGGCTCACAATATTGCAAGCCTAATAATCCAAATTGCGAAGCCTGTATTTTTAATTCAAAATGTTTTGCATTTAAAGCTGAAAGAGTAAATGAATTTCCGGTAAAAGTAAAAAAGATAAAGATCAAAAACAGGTATTTAAATTATGTGGTTTTGGTAGACAAAAAACAAAACATTCTTGTAAACAGGCGGTCTGAAAACGACATTTGGAAGGGCTTGTACGAGTTTTTTTTGGTTGAAAGCGATGAAGAAATCGCTATACAAACACTACTTAATAATTCTAAATTAAAAAAAACAATTGGGCCTAAACCACATTTACTTTTTAGCTCCAAAACCTACAAACATATTTTAAGCCACCAGCACTTGTATGCAAAGTTTTTTGTAATAAAAACAAGCTCCGTTTTTTCTAAATCTGAGAAAACTTTCCCGTTAAATAAATTAACAGAGCTTGCGTTTTCAAGGCTAATTGAAAAATTTTTAAATGATTGTAAATTAAAAGAAATAGTTTAATTTTGATTAAAATATTTATTATGAAGAAATTATTATTTGCATCCTTATTATCACTTTGTGTCTCTGGTTTTTATTCTCAGATCTTTAAAGCAAAGGATGGAACTACTTTAATTCATTTTTATTCTAAATCTCCGTTAGAAGACATTGATGCAGCCAACAAAGGTGCTGTTATAGTTTTAAACACAAATTCTGGCGATTTGCAAGTTAGAGTTACTATCCAAAACTTTAAGTTTAAAAACGGCTTAATGGAAGAGCATTTTAACGAGAATTATTTAGAGTCGACCAAATTTCCAAATTGTGTTTTTAAAGGCAAGATCAACGAAAAAGTTGATTTCACTGCAGACGGGGAAAACAAGGTTACAGTTACCGGTAAAATGGAAATGCATGGGGTAACAAAAGATGTTACCATAAATGGTACTTTAACTAAAAAGGGCACTGAGGTTTTAATTGACAGTAAATTCCAAATTAAAGTTGCCGATTATGATATCAAAGTACCATCGTTATATGTAAAAAACATCGCTGAAATTGTTGATGTAACAAT
>JBEIEI010000191.1:0-4963 GCA_040382975.1 Flavobacteriales bacterium | reverse complement strand
ATTTACTGATAATCTTGCCGACAGCACTTGGACTTCCTTTTACGAGAACGGAAAAGTAAAGAGTCGCGAAAATTTTGAGAAAGGTAAAAAAGAAGGTGATTGGATCTACTTTTATGACAATTGACAATTAGAAAGTAAATGAAATTTTGAAAAAGATAAGCGCCAAGGTAAAATTGAAAGTTATTCTAAAACCGGAAAATTAATTGCCATTCAAGAATACTGTACCGGTAAACCTTGTAACCACTGGGAAGAGTTTTATGATAACGGCCAAAAAAAATTCGTAAAAGAGTATAAGGATAGCATTCTTTATTTAATGGAGCTTTGGGATACCAAAGGGAAACAACTTATTTCCGCAGGCAATGGAAGTCTTACCGCAAACTATGATAACGGCGTTATTAAAGCAATGGGTTTTTATAAAGGCGGCTTGCAAGATGGGTTGTGGCGCTTTTTTCATCCAAATGGCGAATTAGATTATGAAGCTAATTATCAAGAGGGCGCTTTAAATGGCTATTACTCCTCTTATTTTGTTAACCACAAACTAAAAAGCGAGGGTGAGTTCATCAACAACAAAAAAAATGGCGTTTGGAAGTTTTACACTCCCGATGGAAAGCCTGAAATGATAGGCACTTTGAAGGATAATTTACGCGATGACAAATGGACCTATTATTATTCTAATGGAAAAGTTGAAAGCGAAGGTTATTATTTAAATGATAAACAAACCGCTACCTGGAACTATTTTTATATTACTGGTCAAAAATGGCGTCAAGGTAATTACGATAACGGGTTAAAAACAGCAGTTTGGACAACCTGGTTCGAAAACGGAAAAAAATTACAAGAAGGACCCTATGTTGCCGGAAAAGAAAATGGTTTGTGGACAAGTTGGTGGGAAAATGGAGCAAAAAAAGACGAAGGAACCTTTAAAGATGCTCAGTTAGTTGACGAATGGCAGGGCTGGTATTCTAATGGTAAACCAAATTATGCGGGTTATTATAACAGTAAAGGCAAAAAAAGCGGAAAGTGGGATTATTTTTATGACAGTGGCAAACCTCGCGAAATTTCGACATACGTAAATGGCATAAAGCATGGTAATTATACCCAATGGTTTGAAAAAGGTAATTTTATTGATACTAAAGGAAAGTACAGAAAAGGTCACCAAAACGGCGAATGGACCTATTATTACGAAACAGGGGGCATAAATCGCATCCAAAACTTTAAAAATGGCAAATTAAGCGGGAAAAGCGAGTCGTATTATACAAATTCTAAATTACAGAGCGAGTGTAATTATAAAATCATAAACGATAGACGAAAAGGTAAGGTTCAAAGTGTGCCTCATGGTTTATGGGTGTTTTACGACAAAAACGGGAAAGAGATCAATAGAATTCATTATGATAACGGGATAAAAAAATACTAGAAATATTTATTATATTTGTATAGTACGATTATGCGGAATTTAAATTTAAAAATATTTCTAATAGTTTCCGTTGTGGTTTTCGCTTTCTGTAAAAATGCAGAGAAAACTGACGATAATATTGTTGTTGATGACAACACAAAGCAGGCAGTTCAAGAAACCAAATTAAATGCACAAAATGTGTTTAATTCAATGCCTGACAGAAAATTAATTTTAAAATTAATTGAAGAGAATAAAATTGAATATGATCCTCAGTTTTTAAATGACCCAAATTCTGTTTCAAAATACAGCATAGAATTTTATAAAGCAGTTAATTTAGGCATTTACGGTTCCGATTTAAGTATTGCTAATTCTTTTGATCAAACACAAGAGAGCATGGTGTTTTTAAAATGCGTTAATTCGTTGGCCGTAAATATTGGTGTTAACAATGCTTTCGATCAGGTAATGTTTGACAGGATGGAGGCTAATAGAGAAAATAAAGATTCAACATTAGAGATCATAACCAATGCGTTTAAAAAAGCCGATCAAATTTTAAAGATCAATAACAGACCGGCAACTTCTGCTGTGATCTTAGCAGGATCTTGGATAGAAGGAATGTATGTTTCTTGTCAAATGGCACAAACAATAAATAATGAAAAAATAATTAAAACAATAATTGATCAAAACGAATCTTTGAAAAATTTGATCATCATGTTGGATGCATCAAACTTGGCGCCAGAAACAGAATACATTGTTACCGATCTAAAATCAATACGAGAAGCCTTTATTGTTGCCGAAGCTAATACAGTTCACGATTTGGAAACAATAAAAACAATTAATGAGCGCGTAACTGCCTTAAGAACCAAACTTATTTCGGCTGGCGCATAGTTTTAAGGATCTAATATTTCATTTAACTTTTTTTTCGAAACAATAAATTTAAGTTTATTCAAATATTCTTAATTTAGTATGCATAAATGAAAAACCTGTCAGTTATATTTTTTATTCTTTTTTTTGCGAGCAGATCTTTTGCTTCATTCATTTTAATTCCAATGGATGAAGACCAAAAAAATCATTTAAAAGCCTATGGCCTTGCTTACTGGGCGTTAAAAGGTGAGCTGGAGATACATTGGCTATTAAATTATCGTGGCGGAAGTTTTATGATCCCAAATGCAAAAGCGGTTTCAAACGAATGTGTAATAAGGGGAATTAATTATGAGACAATTTCTGATGCCCAAGGAAATTCTATTCTTGCCGAAATAGCTAATCCGGAAGTAAATCAAGATGCAGTTAAGTTAGAGAAGGCACCAAAAATCGCCGTGTATTCTCCAAAAGGGAAACAACCTTGGGACGATGCGGTAACATTGGTTTTAAAGTATGCCGAAATACCATATGACATTCTTTATGATGAAGAGATATTTTTAGATAAACTAAAAGAGTATGATTGGCTGCATTTGCATCACGAAGATTTTACAGGACAATACGGTAAATTTTTTGCGCAATTTCAAAACGCTGCTTGGTACCAAAACGAAGTAAAAGAGAATGAAGCTTTGGCAAAAAAATTAGGGTTCTCTAAAGTTTCTCTAATGAAATTAAATACCGCAAAAAAAATTAAAGATTTTGTTTTTACCGGGGGTTTTTTATTTGCTATGTGCAGCGCCACAGATAGTTACGACATTGCTTTGGCCGCAGAGGGTGTAGACATTTGCGAAAGTATGTTTGATCACGACCCTGCCGATAAAGGCGCGCAATCAAAAATTGATTTCTCTAAAGGCTTTGCTTTTGAGAACTATAAATTAAGTTCCAGTCCTTATGAATACGAGTATTCAACAATAGACACTTACCTTACTAGAAGAAATTATGGCATGACTCAAAAAACAGACCTATTTACTTTATTTGAGTTTTCAGCTAAATGGGATCCTGTTCCAACCATGCTTTGTCAAAATCATACCAACACCATTCAAGGGTTTTGGGGCCAAACAGCGGCTTTTGATAAAAAGTATATCAAAAAAATGTGTTAATATTAGGAGAAGCAAAAGCTTTTGGCGAAGCCCGCTATATTCATGGAGATATAGGAAAAGGCACTTGGACATTTTACGCCGGTCATGACCCGGAAGATTATGAACACAGAGTAGAGGAGCCGCCAACAGATTTAACCCTGCACCCTAACTCACCGGGCTATAGGTTAATTTTGAATAACATTTTGTTTCCTGCTGCCAAAAAGAAGAAACAAAAAACTTAATTTTAATTCACCCTTTTTAAAAGGAGGTTAGGGGGATTAGCAGACAATTAATAAAAAAAGTAACTTTACACTATCAATTTTATTTTAAAAATAATTATTTCGGCAATTGCGGTTTTTTTAGTTGCAAACTTATTACCTCACGTTAAGGTAGATGATTATGTTTCTGCATTTCTTGTTGCTGTTGTGTTAGCTTTTTTAAACACCATAGTTAAACCCATTCTTACCATTCTAACTATTCCTATAACGGTTTTTACTTTGGGCTTTTTCTTGTTAGCAATAAATGCCTTTATAATTATTTTTGCCGGAAAACTAGTTAGCGGTTTTCACGTGGATGGTTTTTGGTGGGCACTTTTGTTTAGTTTGATCCTATCTGTTTTTACAGGAATTTTAAATGCTCTTTTTGGTGTAAATGATAAAATTAGTAACGAAAACTAATTATCTTAAAGCTTTTCGGGCCATTTGTCTTTTTTAGCATAACTTAAACGTTCTATCTTTGTGGTTGAATGATAGCTGTCTAAACCACTAACCGTAATTGTTCCGGCGTTTTCCAAATCAATAAAACCATCTGACATAACCGCATCGCTTGGAACAGACACATAAATTATTTTTCCGATCAATAAGGTTGTTCCATTAATTTCCAGATCTATTTTTTGTTGTAATTCACACGCGAATTTAATTTTACTTTCTTTTACAAATGGAGCCTGTATATTGTTTTTATATTCGGGAGTAAGTTTAGCAGCCTCAAACTCTGATTCGTTTTCACCATATCTTGCCGAGGTTTGATGTGCGTTTTTTAAAAAATCTTCTCTAATGTGGTTTACAGTATAATGTTTTCGTTCCAAAATATTGTTTAAAGTGTGGCGTGGTACTTCACTTGGTCTTACAATTATACCGCACAATGCAGGGTTGGCGCCAATGTGAAATAGCGAATTAAATATGGCAAGATTTTCTTGACCTTGAGAATTGCTCGTGCCTAACAATACAACACTTTTAAATCCACCTAAAGAATTCATAAATGTTGTGCGAAACATTTTCTCTAGATTTTCTAGGTCTTCATTTAAAAATTCTCTTGTCATTTTTATAGTTTTAAAGTGTTCATTCCCCCATCAACGGCTATAACTTGACCGGTGATCCAATTAGATTTTTCGGATAGTAAAAACTCTATTGCATTTGCAAGATCAAAAGGCTCACCAATTTTTTTTAGTGGGTTTCTTTTTTGTGACGCTTCTATTTTTTCCGGCGTGTTTAAAAATTTTTCCCCTAATAATGTATTGGTTAAAGAGGGCGCTATACAGTTTACGCGTATAGCAGGAGCTAATTCGGCAGCCAATGATTTT
>JBEIEI010000190.1:0-4999 GCA_040382975.1 Flavobacteriales bacterium | reverse complement strand
AGGTGAAAAAGATATTATTGCCGACAATCTTAATTATCCGATTAAAATAGAAGAAACCCAAGAAACTAAAGAAATTATTGGTTTAAAAAGTCATAAGATCAAAGTAACCATGGCAAACGACCCTAATGTTAGTTTTGATGCCTGGTATACGAAGGATTTGGGTATGCCTGAATGTAATAGTTTAAACCCTTACGCATTGGTAAAAGGTGTTTTGTTAGATTACAGATTTAAAAAAATGGGCTTAGAAATGCACTTTGTGGCCAAATCGCTCAAAAGAGTGGAAGTACCCGAAAGCTCTTTTGAGATTCATTCTTCGATGAAAGTGGTTAATAAAGCCGAAATGGCTAAAAATTTCTCAAACTAAAACCTCATCTATTTAAAGTTTCTTTTAGTGAAACACTTAGTTGCCATAAAAAGCAGCGCCTTTTATTTTTAATCTTAATTATATTTTATACATTAGCCGCCTACCATTTTGACGATTTTTAAATTTATATCTAAATACCTTACCTTCATCATCGCAATTTTGCTTTGCACCTCTTGTTCCTCCGATAAAACCGGTGGTAAAGAAGAAGGTATTATTGAATTTGACACAAAAGCAATTGATGAACAGCACCCACTTTATGGTTTAGCGCCTAGTTCGGCCACATTAAAGTATAAAAAAGAAAAATTTGCCATGGAAATGAGTACTATGGGTATGTTTAATACAGCGATAATTGGTGATACAAAAACAAAAACTGTAGCTCAAACAGTAAAGTTTATGGATATTAAGCAAGCTTGTATTGAAACTGAAAAAGATATTATTACTGATAATTTAGATTACACCCTTAAGATCGAAGAAACTGAAGAAACAAAGCAAATAATTGGTTTAAAAGCGCACAAAATTAAGGTTACTATGGCCAACAACCCTACTATTACTTTTGACGCCTGGTATACTAAAGAATTGGGATTAGAAGATTGTAATGTTTTAAACCCATACGCCCCAATCAAAGGAGTAATGTTAGATTACCGGATTAAAAAAATGGGTCTAGAAATGCATTTTATTGCTAAATCTTTTAAAAGTGCTGAAATACCTGAAAACACTTTTGAAATTCCTGCCTCAATGAAAATTGTTTCAAAAGAAGAAATGGCTAAGTTTTTTGCCAATCTTCAATAATAATATCCACTCGTACTTTTACACAATTTTAACACTAACTATTTAATATCTTGGTATTATATTTGAATACGATAATGATAAACTTTAAAACTTATAAAATGAAAAAAATAATCACTTCTGCAGCCTTATTGCTTGTTACGGCATGTTCAATCGCTCAAGATAATTACACTGTTAAAATGAACATGAAAATTGAAGGTTTACCTCCTGAATATGCGGGTTTTGGTGAGCAAGAAATGGTAAATTATGTAAAAGGTGACAAATACAAAAACGAGATCAGTAGTATGATGATGACTTCTGTGAGCGCTTTTGATGGCACAAAACTTACTTCCATAACAGAACAAATGGGCAACAAATCGGGATTTACTGCAACAAAGGAAGAATTAGATGCTGCAGATAAAAACGAGAAAACAACTGAAGCAAAACCGAAAATTGAATATACTACCGATAAAAAAACAATTGCAGGATACGAATGTACTAAAGCCGTAGTAACTTCAATTGGTAAGGACAAAAAAGAAAACAAAATGAATGTTTGGGTTACTGAAAAAATCAAATCTAATCAGGCGCAAGGTAAAAAAAGAGGCGGAAGAGGTATGATGATGGATCTTGGTGATATAAAAGGATATCCTTTAGAAATGGAAATGAGCCAAAGCCAACAAGGAATGGATATGAAAATTTTAATAACAGCAACAGAAGTTTTAACCACACCAATTGACGATGCCACTTTTACTGTTAGCACAGAAGGATACAAAATGATGAGCTACAAAGAAATGCAAGAGAAAATGAAAGCTGCAAAAGAAGAAAAATAATAAACTAATTATAAAAAAAAGCCCTTCGAATATCGAAGGGCTTTTTTTATGAGATTATTTTTTCGGTGAAAATTATTTTATTTTCTTCGAGTTCTTTTAATAACGGCAGGTAAATTTCTTTTTTTGTAGGGATCTGTACACCGGTTAAATTAAACTGTTTCGTTAAAAAATTCTTAACGGTTATTGCCAGAGGCAAACCAACTGTTAATGCCATTCCGGTATGGTTTTGATCTTTACCTAAAACCACTAATGAAGAATTTAATTTCTGATTGCTTCTTCCTGGTAAAGAATATTCAAACTCGTGTTGCATAACGATCATATCCTTATCATTTGGCTTCAGCTTCCATTTCTCCTCTAATAAAGCCTGTAATAATTGTGCGGGCGTTCCTTCCGGTAATTCAATTTTTTTATTGGAAAACAATTCTAAATAATCCATTTTCTTTTCTATTTCAGCATCCCAAGTTGAACCCACAAAGCTTTTTAAGCGCTCTTTTAGATCTGCTTTAGCAGGGGGCAAAAACGAAGCCAACAAAGAAGAATAAGTCAATTTGTTTGAATGAGTAATTTTTGAAGAATCATCTGTTAATCCCAACTTCACAAACACATTCCACGCCTTACAATAACCATGCTCACGAAGTGTTCCGCGAATCATGGTTTTAATATTATTTAACCCATAAGAATCAATATAACCAATACTATCACGGTTTGCATAAGCATCAAACTTACCATAACCCGCCATTTCAATAACATTAGTTTCGGAATACAATCGGTTGTAGGGAAGAAATTTTAGTTCACCGTCTAATAAATATTGTGCGGTGCCTTGTCCTGCCAAAATAACGTTCCTAGGGTTCCAGCTGAATTTATAACCCCACGGATTATCATTACTTTCAGGCGCTACCAAACCTCCGCAATACGATTTAAAAGAAACTATTTCTCCACCCTGATGTTTAATCTCATCAATTAATTTCATGGCACTTGCATGATCAATTCCAGGATCTAGCCCACATTCGTTCAATAATAAAATATTTTTACTCTTTGCTTCTTTATCTAAAGCCAACATATCTGCACTCACATAACTGGCAGTTGCCATATGTTTACCAAATTCAACACAATCTCTTGCAACATCACCATGCATAAATGCAGGTAACATAGAAATAATAAAATCATGATCAGCAATTACAGCACGACGTTTTTCTTCATTCTTAATATCAAAACTAATTGCACTTCCGTTTGCTTGGCCTAGCACTTTATCCTGAGCTAACTTAATATCAACATCTGCAACCGTAATTCTCCAATCGTAAGTGGTCGAGTTTTTTAATAAGTAATCTATTAAAGAAACAGTAGAGCGTCCAGCTCCTATTACTAATATTTTTGTCATACTCGGTAAAGTTACAATTTTGCGATTATTAATACCTCATTAAAAATCCACCTTCACATAAAATAAAGGCAAAAAGCCCAATTGGTAGTTTTTTATTAATGGATCGGCATTTATATTAGCCGGATCTGGCGCATAACTTAATGCTAAAATATTTTTTGTACTTAACACATTAACCAGATCTAAAGCTATTTCTGTTCCAATTTTTTTGCCATTTATTTTATAAGCGATCTTAAGGTCTAAACGATTGTATGGAGCAAATTGTAATGTATTAACTTTATCGTCTTGCGCTACAACATCCATTACAGCATTACTTGCTGCAATATTTACGGGCGAATATCGTTTACCGCCACCGTAGGTGATTTTGGTACCAAAGTTTATGGAGTTCTTTTTTTCTTTTCCAACGCCATACTCTAATCCTGCTAATAAATTCATCATATAATTTCCGTTAAAATCTGTATTAGCCGTTTTACCATTACTGGCAGTGTATTTACTATCAAACAAACTGCCACTGAACATAAAAAAATAATGTTTGTGAAATAATTTTTCAACGGTTAACTCTAGACCATAATTATATCCTGTTCCATTATTAACCATAGTGTAATTTGGAAAAAAACGATTAAATGTTGCGCCTCTGTTAAGCGCTGAAACACTGGAGGGCATAACATAAACCGGCACATTCCACAAATATTGATAATACAATTCGGTTTTAAATTTTAAATATTTTGTTGCAAAATAATCATAACCAAAAACAACATGCTGACTTTTACTAAAACCCAGATCTTTATTGGTTAATTCCTTATTTGTATTTGGAACTAATACCCCGTTTTTTACAATGCTATCAGGCACAGCAAAATATAAATAGGTTGATTGCATTTGACTATGCAAACCGTAGGCTAAACTTAATACTTGGTTTGGTTTGAACTGATAACGTAAACTTGCGCGAGGCTCAATACTGAATTTATTATTTAAGGTAAGGTATTGAGTAAAAAGACCAGTATTTGCGCTTAGCTTCTCATTAAATTTATGCACATAACTTACATAAGGTTGCAATAAATAAAAACTCTCTTTTGAATCGATCCTAGTTTTATATGGCTTATTTTCAATAGCCAAAGCGATGGTGTCGTATAAAGAATTTATTTTTACCTTATCAAAAAAATCAACATCAATTCTATTGGCAAAAAACCCTGCTTTAATGCTATTCTTTGGGTCTATTTTACTTTTAATGTACCAAGCCAATGTAGATTTTCCTTCATAAAAATCGTAACCTAACATTTGTGGTAGGGTATCGTTCGGTTTAAAATTGTCGTCACGTAAAACCAAATAATGGTCTACATCTAAGGTTTGTACACCATAAGCAATACTGGTTTTCATAACCGTTCTGCTATTTAAAGCATACACATTGTTAATGATACTAACGCCCATTTTTGAATTAAAATATTGATCTTTTGTTTGATCGCCATACAACTCTTTTGGCCTGGTGGTTTGTTTACTTAAAATAATTTTAATTGTACTTGCACCACCTATGCCGCTAAACGAAAACACTCCTGCCTTTTTTGTAGGAAAATTAAATCTAAAAGCCCCGTCCTGATATTGCGGTATGGCACTAGTACCTAATTTAATATTTAAAAAAGACAATAAATTTAAGGTAGAATATCTGTAATT
>JBEIEI010000189.1:0-5080 GCA_040382975.1 Flavobacteriales bacterium | reverse complement strand
GCTAATCCTTATTATCAAGATCCTCAATTTAATTCAGACGATTATTACGATTATAAATACGCTTCAAGCATAAGCCGCTTTCACAATCCGGTAATGGGTGCAGGGTATTACGATAATTTTTATACTAACTCGTATATGTATAATCAAAATCCAAATATGTGGGGCTCTAGTATATACAGTTCTTATGGTTGGATGCCAAGTAACCAATTTAATAATTTTAATACCGGTTTTGGTTTAACTTTTGGAAATACTAATTGCTGGAGTTGTCAAAATAATGGTTGGAATAATGGCTGGGGTTATAACAATGGTTGGAACAATGGTTGGGCTTATAACAATGGTTGGAACAATGGCTGGGGTTATAACAATGGTTGGAACAATGGTTGGGGTTATAACAATGGATGGAACAATGGTTTGGGATACAACAATGGATGGAATAATGGTTGGGGAAATAATAATGGTGGATGGGGTTATTATAACAGTTTTGATGTTAATAGTGCTTACAGTAAAGCTGAGTATGGTCCAAGAGGCAGTAACGGTGGAGGAAACAGTTCTCGTCAAACATCTGCCGGAATGTTAGTACCCGAAGAAAATGGTTCTCGTATGCAGTTTATTAATGAGGTTGTAGCTAAACAAGAAAGTACCCCAAAATTTACTGATGTGCCAAGAAAAGTTTTAAATAATTCGGCAAACCAAAATTTTAGCGGTGGACAAATTAATTCTTCTGAGCCGGTTAAAACAAGAAATTCAAGTTCAAGCAATAATTTTCCTAATAATACTAACATTAATAATTCACCTAAAAATGAAGATGGTTTTTGGCCGAAAGTACTTAACAGCAACCAAAATTCCGGTCCGGTTAAAACAACTAATTCTAGTTCAGATAGCCCAAGAAATGAAAACTCTAAGCCTGAAAAGATACGCAGTAGCCAATTTGAAAACAATAATAATATGAATTTTGAACGTTCGAACAATTCGGGTAACTCAAATAACGGTGGCGGGTCTTCAAGTCCAAGAAATAACGGTGGAGGTGGATCTTCCCGTCCTAGATAATCATTTATGTTCCGTGTTATTCTTTTATTTGCCTTTTTGGCAATAGGTTACTATTCAATATCTCAAAATGATTTGGATGCTATACGTTACTCGCGTGTTGGTGTAAATGGTACATCTAGATTTGTTGCATTAGGTGGTGCTTTTGGAGCTGTGGGTGCTGATCTGAGTTGCGGTGCATACAATCCTGCAGGTTTAGGTTTGTATAGGAGAGGTGAAATAACTTTTTCAGGAGGATTAAAGATCACAAACAATGAAGGAATAATAAATTCAAAAACTTCAACAACTCCAAATTCTGATTTTACATTTAATAATTTTGGTATTGTTGGCGCTTGGCAGGCAAAAAACGACAAGGAAAGTCGTAACGTTTTTTCTTTCTCAAGTTCACAAACACAAAATTTTGAAAGTAAGACTAGAATGTCCTCTTACACCAATTCTAGCTCAATTGGCAAAGACATGCTAAACAAAGCAAATCAGGCGGGTTCTGCATCTAATTTAAACTCGTATTACGAAGGTTTAGCTTACAACGTTTATTTATTAGATTATGATAGTGCCACTGCAAAGTTTTTTTCTTTTGTAGACCTTAAAAGATCAGTACTTCAAACCAGAGATATTGTAACTTCAGGAAAAGTTAATGACCGTAATTTTTCATACGCATACTCATATAAGGATGAGTTTTATTTTGGATTAAGTTTGGGTATTCCAAAAGTTGAATATGTTTCAACCACAACACATACCGAACGAGATGATAAAGATAGTATGAAAGTTACGTTAACTTCCACTTCTTTCTCTTCAACATATTCTGATGGATTGCCATTTGTTTACGGCGATAAACTTGGATTTAACAGCTTAACCTATGTTGAATATTTTAAAACCACCGGTAGTGGGCTAAATCTCAAACTAGGAGGTATTGCACGTGTAAATGATAATTTCCGTATAGGATTTTATTATCACACACCAACTATTTATACTTTAAAGGATGAATATTATAATACTATTAGTGCTTCATTCGATAAAGATCCTTCTAAGCCGATCACATTAAAAGATCCGGTTGATGGAGGTTTATTTAATTACAAGATTATCACTCCCGGAAGAGTTAGCTTAAATACCGCAATTATTATTAAGAAAATATCGGTAATAGGTGTTGATTATGAAGTAGTAAATTATAAAACAGCATCGCTTGGAAGTGTTGATGTATCGGATTTTGCCGGCGTTAATGCTGTAATTAAAAACAAATATAAAATTGGTCATAATTTAAGAGTAGGGGCCGAATTTAATGTTAAACCAATTATATTTCGCTTAGGTTATAACATGCAAGGTAGCCCATTTGGCAACTCATTTACAGGTAATTTTGTTCGACAATCCTTTTGCGTAGGAGCCGGATTTAGGACAAAAAATAATTTATATTTTGATTTTGTTTGGGTAAAAACAATAAGTACCGAAGATTATTTTTTGTTTTCTACTTTAAACTCAAAAGCTAACCTAAAATACAATGCTACCAATCTTTCTGCAACAGTTGGTTTAAAATTCTAAATATTTTTATTAATACTGTTTTTTTGTCCAATTAATCTTTACTTTTAAATTCTTAATATTTAATAGAATTTAATTATGAGCAAAAAAATACTTGCAAACGATGGCATAGATGCTGTTGGAAAAGGATTATTAGAAAAAGCAGGATTTACTGTTGTAACCGATAAAGTTGAACAAGAGAATATCGCTAAAGAAATTAACGATAAAGGCTATGTTGCAATTACCGTTCGCAGTGCCTCCAAAGTTAGAAAAGATATTATTGACGCTTGTCCAAATTTAAAAGTAATCGCTCGTGGTGGTGTTGGAATGGATAATATTGATGTTGAATACGCAAGATCAAAAGGCATTAATGTTATTAATACTCCTGCAGCATCCAGTAACTCAGTTGCTGAATTAGTATTTGCTCACTTATTTAATGCTGCTCGTTTCTTATATGATAGTAATCGCCAAATGCCTGTTTCGGGTGAAGATAAATTTGATGATCTTAAAAAGAAATATGCCAAGGGAATTGAGTTAAGAGGCAAAACAATGGGTATTGTTGGCTTTGGAAGGATAGGGCAAAACGTTGCGAAAATGGCTTTAGGTTTAGGTATGAAAGTATTGGCTTTTGATCCTTTTGTAACAGAGGCAACTATCGATATTGATATTAATGGGAACGAAAAAGCCGTTTCTGTTCCAATTAAAACCGTTGGTTTAGATAAGGTAATTCAAAATTCAGATTACATTACATTTCACGTACCGGGAGGAAAATTAATTACCCATCACGAAATTGCAAGTATGAAAAATGGTGTGATATTAATAAATACAGCTCGTGGAGGAGTTATTAATGAAGACGATCTTTTAGAAGCTTTAAATAGTGGTAAAGTTGCACATGCTTGTTTAGATGTTTTCGAGAACGAACCTCGTCCATCAGTAGGTATTTTAAAAAACCCTAAAATTTCATTAACACCTCACATTGGTGCCGCTACTAACGAAGCGCAAGAACGTATTGGCGTTGAATTGGCAGAAAAATTAATTGAAGCTTTGAAATAATTAAGTCGTTAGTCGCCAGAATTTAGTCAATAATCAACGACTGATTTCTAATGACTAAAGACTTTCGACTTATATCTAACGACTAAAAATAATGGCAACAGTACTCCCATTTAAAGGTTTACGACCAACAAACGATAAGGTTCATTTAGTAGCTTCGCGTAGTGTTGATGGTTATAATCCTTCTGAATTAAAAGATAAGTTAGCAGGTAATCCCTTCACTTTTCTGCATGTTATTAATCCTGATTTTGAAGATGGTGTAAGAACTAAACCGGGGTCAAAAGAAAGACTTGTAAAAGTAAAACGTAGGTTTAAATCGTTTATTAAAGAAAAGGTTTTACAGCGCGATGAAAAACCGGCCTATTATATTTATCGTCAAATAAAAAACAATATAGAATTTATTGGTATTATAGGTTGCACTAGTATTGACGATTACATGAATGGCGTCATTAAAATACACGAACAAACTATTACCGAGCGCGAAGAAAAATTAAAAGATTATTTAGAGGTGTGTGAGTTTAATGCTGAACCGGTTTTATTCTGTTATCCGAACGATGTTACTCTTGATAAACTAATTTCAGATGTATCTAAAACTTTTCCTGATTATGATTTTACAACAACCGATAAAATACGTCATACTTTATGGGTAGTAAACGATACAAAAAAAGTGGATGTTATATCAAAGCGTTTTGCGGCAACTCCTTCGATCTATATAGCGGACGGACATCATCGTTCGGCATCCTCAGCACTGCTTGGAAATATTAAACGCAAAGCAAAAACGAATTATACAGGCAAAGAAGCCTTTAATTATTATTTGGGTGTTTTCTTTTCGGAATCACAATTAAAAATTTACGATTATAACAGATTCGTTAAGGACTTAAATAATTTAACTGTTAATGAGTTACTTCAAAAATTAAAAACAAAATTTGAAGTGAAACAAATTGAACAGGCAATTTTTAAGCCTGAAAAAAAACATGAGATAAGCATGTATGCAGAAGGGAAATGGTATTCTTTGATCTGTAAAAAAGGCACATACAATACAGAAGATCCAGTGGGAAGTTTAGACGCTTTTATTTTAACAGAACAAATTCTTTCACCAATTTTAGAAGTTCACGATCTTAAAACCGATAAACGCATTGGATTTATACCCGGCGTTAAAGGTCCCGAAGCACTTAAAAAAGCGGTGGATGAAGGAAAGGCTGCTATTGCATTTGGATTATATCCTGTAACTATGGAACATTTAAAATGGATAGCAGATACTAATAATATAATGCCACCAAAATCTACCTGGGTAGAACCAAAAATGCGTAGCGGTTTGGTTATTTATAGTTTTGAAGACGCATAGTCTAGAATAAAAAGCCACGAATTACACCAATTAGAACTAATCTGGATTTAAAAATTAAATCGCGGATTTATTTTTTTTGATATTATGATTAAGCTTAATAAAACTCCTGCAATCGACACGGTAAACAACTAT
>JBEIEI010000188.1:0-5100 GCA_040382975.1 Flavobacteriales bacterium | reverse complement strand
TACCTTCTATCCAATTAAAAAAAGGAATCTCTAACGTGCCGTTGCTTGCCGCAGCAATAGATCTCTTAACATCAGCAAACGCAGGATTATTAAAATCGATACCCGGTAATAAACTCCAAGATGTACCGCTGTTTGTAGTTTTGTAAACAATTGGCTGATATCCTTTGCTTGATCCTGTTTCTCCTGCTCTGGCGCCAATAGCCACCACGTAACCTACTGTACCGGTTTCGTTCCATGCCATCATTGGTCGTGATACCCATTCTTCGTCGCCTGTATTAGAATTTGTTAGTGTTGGTGGATTAAAAACTGTACCGGTCCAGTTAAATGTTCCCGCATTAAAACTACCGGTTACCATCATTATAGCGCTATCGCTAGCTGTTGTTTCGTTAGTAACACCACCAATAGTTCTTACTTTACCGTCATCGGTTGCAGAAAAACAATATGCAGCAAAATCGTGTCTACCTAAGCCCGGGTTATAAGGGCCGGTTTTAGACATAAATTGTTGTGCGTTTAAAGCGGTGCTAGGCGCATTATTATAATTAGAAGAGCCTAATTGTTTACTGGCATAAAAATTACCTAACCATCCGGCTGCAGCTCCTGTAGTAGGACCTTGACCAATCATATAGGCATTATTAATACTTGTATTTCCGGGAGGATTATATATTCCTCCTTGAGGATAACGTGCCCACTCAGTATTGTTAGACCATAGAGCTGTACTATCCCAAGTTGTACCCCAGTTTGTTGTAACCATTCCAACAATTACACCGCTTGCTGCGGCCGCCACAGGTGCAGGGGAAGCAACATACGAAGCTGATTTTCGGTGAATAAATGAAACAGCATTTAATTCATCATCATATTGTAAGGGATTACAATAACTAATTACTGAGTTTAAAACATTCATTGAACCGGAAATGTTTTGCCAGGTATTAATGGCGCTGGCTTTAGAAGAATTATTTGTTTCTTCAGTGTTAGCAACAGTGTGAACCGCTTTAACGCTATTTTTTTTATCCGAAACAATTGTTTCATCGCCAAACTTTAATTCGGCAATTAGTTGGGTGTTTTCTAAACCCATGGATTTAGGTTTTGTTTTACCGTTTTGCGGGTAGGCTGCTATTACAGCTAACAAAGCTGAGCCTAAGAGTAATTGTTTTTTCATATTGCTACATTTTAGATTATTAAAATTATTTATTTTCAAATTTGCACTCGGTTAAATTTACAAATCATTAGCCAAATATTTTATTATTTGGCAAAAAATTGAATAAGAGTTTTTGTTGTGGGAGATTATTTTCTAAGGTAGAAAATAAATCCCATAAAATAAAATAAAAAAGCCGCTTCGAATTAACGAAGCGGCTTTTAAATGATTAAAGATTAATTATTGTACAATTAATTTTTTAGTGCTAGTTGCATTACCAACTTTAACATTTACCAAGTAAATACCAGCTGATAAACCGCTAAGATCAATGTTAATTGAGTTTTGACCAACTTGACCTTGAGTTTTGCTGGTTTTTACTAATTGACCGATTGCGTTCATTACAGTAACATCAACATTAGAATTGTCTTTTAATTCAATTGCTAATACAGCGTTGTTTGAAGCAGGGTTAGGGTAAATAACGCTATTGCTAGTGCTATTTAAAGCATTTTCGTTAAAACCAACACCGGCTGCACCACTAAACGCATAAGATAATTTACCGCTTTGGTACCAAGTGATGTTGTTTGTTAATTGTGAAAATGGATTACTGTTAGTAACAGTAAGTGGCGTAAAGATATCAACACTATACGATCCAGCACCAGTTGAAACAGTTGCAGAACCTGTAGTTGGCGACATATAATGCAAAGTTGCACGAGATGTTACACTTGGGTTACTTACACCTGTTCCTAAAGCTACTCTAGTTACGTTAATTTCTGTTCCTGAAACTTGGTACATGTTTGTTCCAGAACCAACAGCCATACAACGCGTTTTAATGTTTGGTAAGCTGTTGTATTTTCTGGCACCTGTTGTAGCAGTGGTGTCAGACTCAGACCATGCGAAAGTAATGTATTGGCCATCAGGCGTACGGCCTAATTGAATACGGTGGTCAACATTATCTGTTTTACCCGGTGCCACATCATCCCAAGGATTATCATTAAATCCATTTCCACCTGTAGAAGGACTAGCTTGTTCTGATGAGCAAGAATCAATTGTTTTGTATGTCCAAGCAGAGGTGCCATCGCCAATAAAATCATATAAGTATGGACGGTTACCCGGAGTGTGACCCCATCTGTAGATCTCGCCACCATTTGAAAATTGTTGTAAATAATTTAATGAATCACCATCAATAGAAGCAGCGCTAAAAAAAACTGCACCAATATGTAATTTGTTATTTGCATCAACAGTAATATCAAAGTCAGAGAAAAATGGAACTGCGATATTGGTGTTTGCATTAATCGAAGCTATATGATCTAATAAAGGAGACATTGCAACACTATTAAAATCAATACCTGACAATAAAGACCAACTAGTGCCACTGTTAGTAGTTTTATAAATCATTGGTTGTTGCCCCTTATTTGAGTTATTAGCAGTTGCTAAACATCCAATATTTACGATATAACCAACAGTTCCTGCTTCATTCCAAGCCATTTGAGGAGCAAACCCTAAAACTTTGTCTCCCGAAGTAGGCTCAACTAATGCCGGTGGAATGATAGAGTCTGTTGACCAAACCATTGCTCCTGCGTTAAAAACACCTTTTACAATTGCGTAACCTCTTAAACCAGCAAGTGTGGTATTATCAGGCTGTAACAAAGCAAGTGAACGTACTACCCCATCATCTGTAGAACTAAATCCTTGACGTGACCAACCATGATTAGTTACACTTGCTGTTGAAGCAAATGGAAAAAATTGTTGTGCATTCGGCGAAGCAGAAGCTGTGTTATTAAATGCATTTAATTGTTTACTAGCATAAAAATTACCCGAGAATCCTGAACCCGCAACTGTAGGGCCTGTTCCAACAACATAAGCATTAGCGATGTTTGTGTTTCCTGGTGCGCTATATATACCACCTTGAGGGTAACGACCTGCATCTGTAGCATTTGCCCAAATACAAGTGCTATCAAAAGTGTTGCCCCAATTTGAACTGATCATTGCAACGATACCACCTGAATTGTTTGCTGGAGCAGCAGTATAACTCGCACTCTTACGGTGAATAAAAGAAACCGCGTTAACATTATCATTGTATTGTAATGGCCTTGATTGACTAACCAACATACCATAGATATTCATTGAGCCGGTCAATAATTTCCAGTTAATTGTAGACGGCGGCATTGAAGCTGCTGACTCTGCAGATTCTGCAGGAAATGTATTTTGAACCGGACCAATAGGTTGACTTAATTTTGCAGGAGCTGCACCATCAACGTCAATAGCAAATTTAGCAGCGATTTGTTTTGCAATATTTTCAATCCCAACGGGTTTTTGTTTAATGCGGCCATTTTGTGGAAAGGCGCTTATTGCTGCTAATAAGGCCGAACCAAGTAGTAGTTGTTTTTTCATGTTATTTGGTTTTAGATATTTAAAGTTAATTATTAAAGGGCTAAAATAGAGAAACGATTAAATTAAAGCAAATTTAATTTAATGAAATCGTTAAATTTAACACAAATAAAAAGGGTTTCTTTTTGGAGATTAATTCAAATTTAAAAAAGGAAAATTGTTTCAACAAATTTTCTACAAAAAAAAAGGCTGCTAAGAAATTAGCAGCCTTTTTTGAAATTGCAAGCAATTATTTTCCTTTGTTAACTGAACCAGCTAAATCAGAACCTGCTTTAAATTTTACTACTTTTTTAGCAGCAATTTTAATTTCTTTACCAGTTTGAGGATTACGACCAGTACGAGCAGCACGTTTAGCTACTGTAAAAGAACCGAAACCTACTAAACCAATACGATCACCTTTTTTTAAAGCTTTGTGAATAGCTTCGATTGTAGAATCTAATGCACGACCTGCGTCAGCTTTAGTTAACTTTGAACCAGATGCAATAGCATCAATTAATTCTGCTTTGTTCATTTTGTTTTGTTTTTAGGGTTAAACAATTAATTAAATTATAATACAAATTTATGCGTAAAACCCTATTTGTCAAGTGATCTTCAAAAAAAAGCGCCTGTTTTGTTGATAAATCGGCATATTGTTAATAAATATGCCGTGTAAGTGGCTTTATTAAAGGGTTTTTAAATTTTATTAGTGTCTTTTTGTTGTTTTACAGGTACTAAACAGCTAATAAACGCTGTGATTTAGGCTGAATAATCCTTTGATCATAAAAACATTGCCTTATCCTTTACCTTAAAGCCTCTCAAGAATTCACGGATCCCTATTTTTTTCTTGCCTTGTAATTGAATTTCTTCTACCTCGATCAAACCATCTTCGCAAAAAACTTTCAAATACGTTTTATTGTCGGTAAGCAGCAAACCGTTAGGATGATTTGGCGGAAAAATTTCAAATTTGGAATTAAAAATTTTCACCAACTGAATTTGATCTTCGCCGTTTTTTAGCTGTGTAAATGCAGTTGGGTAAGGTGATAAGCCGCGAATAAAATTATTTATTTCATTTCCCGGCTTTGTCCAGTCTATTTGACAATCTTCTTTGAAAATTTTTGGTGCATGGCAGGCCAATTGATCGTCTTGAGGCAAAAAATCTAATTCTTTTCCGCTCACAAAACTTCTTTCAATTTCTGAAACAGTTTTTAAGATCAATTCTGCTCCTACAAGCATTAATTTATCATGCAACTCTCCGGCGGTTGTTGTCGGTTCGATCTTCACCTTTTCCTGAAATAAAATATTTCCGGTATCAATTTGATGTTTTAATTTAAATGTAGTTACACCACTTTCTTTCTCGCCATTTATAATTGCCCAATTTATAGGCGCTGCGCCCCGGTATTTAGGTAACAAAGAAGCATGTAAATTATAGGTCCCCATTTTTGGCATATGCCAAACTACTTCCGGTAACATTCTAAACGCAACCACCAATTGCACATCCGCCTTTAAACTTTTTAATTCAGCAATAAAATTTTCGTCTTTTAATTTCTCAGGTTGCAATAAATTTAAATTATGTTCAACAGCGTATTTTTTTATCGCCGATT
>JBEIEI010000187.1:0-5101 GCA_040382975.1 Flavobacteriales bacterium | reverse complement strand
TATGTCGTCTCGATACGAAAATTAAAGGAGGCAGAATTTTCTACTCGACGTGACATATCTTTTAGTAGCTCGTCAGTTCGAGTGATTTTTGCCAGCCCGAAAGATTCATTCTGGTGAGCCTGCCTCTTGTAATCCCGATAGCTATCGGGAGTATCGAGAACTTAACCGAAGGCTTCTCGATATATCCCTATGCTATCGCAAAGGGATACTCGAAGTGACATTTGGAATGGAGTATGTTCTATAGCAGTTTTACTTTATACTTAGTGGCCATTTTTTGAAGCTGTTCGTCTGAAATGCCATGACTATTTTTATTGAGGTGATAATTTTCAACGGTTGCTACAAAAACGTTATAATTATATTTTGAGGCTAATTTAAAGTAGGGTTCAATTTCCCAATCCAAACTAAATACATTATCAATAAAAATTTTTTCTGTTTTATTTTCCATTGCTGATATAGTTTGGTCTTCACAATTTTTATAAGCTAAATGGTTTTTATCAAATTGAAAATTGTATTCGTTCGTTAATGGATCTGTAAAATAACTGTCGATAGAAAAAACAGGCCATTTATTGTTTTCGCTTAAAAGCTTTGCCAGCTTTGTTTTTCCGGCTCCGGGTAATCCTCTAAGAATGATTAATGACAACATGATCAAATTTTTAGTCCAATAATTAATACATTCCTGCGGTTAAGTTTATTTTGAGCGAAGTCGAAATGTTCAGGATAAACCGACTCGTTTGCCTTTTTCATATTTTTACCCCAATTACGCAAACATTCCTTCGACTTCGCTCAGGATAAACTGACTCGTTTGCTTTTTTCATATTTTCACTCCAATTACGCAAACATCGTCCACTTGTTCAAGGTTTCCTCTCCAAGTTTCTAGGGTGTCGGATAAAAGATTTTTTTGTTCCTCTAGCGAAGTGGATGCCATAGAAAGTATTACGCTTGTAAGTTGTTTATACTTGAATTTTTTTCCTCTAGGCCCTCCAAACTGATCATAGTAACCGTCGGAGAACATGTATAAAACATCATTTGTTTGGATGGAAATTTCTTGTTGACTGAAAAATTTGCAGGTACTATCTTGTATCCCGCCAATTGCATGTTTATTTGGTTTAAGTTCAATTAATTCTTCACCTCTTCTAATAACTAACGGACGATTTGCGCCCGCATATTCTATTTTATTATTGATCTTGTCTACCACACAAATAACTATATCCATCCCGTCGTTATATTCTTCTTTGCTTTCTCTTTTGTTTAAGGAATTTGATACACGTTTATCTAAAAGATTTAATATTTTTCCGGGAGAAGTAACTTTGTCCTCTAAGATAATTTGGTTTAATAAATTATGACCAAGAATTGACATGAAAGCTCCGGGAACTCCATGTCCGGTGCAATCTCCTACCACAATAATTGTTTTATTGTCAATTTCTTCAAACCAATAAAAATCACCACTTACAATATCTTTTGGTCTAAATAACACAAATGATTCAATGAAATATTCATTTAATTTATTTGCTTCAGGAAAAACAGCCTCTTGTAAGCGCTTTGCATATTGAATACTGTCGGTAATATCTTTGTTGCGTTCTTTTATAACAGCATTTTGATAATTTATTTCGCCAACTTGTTTAGAAAGGAGTTTGCTTGTTTTTCGTTTATTGATGAAGGCGATGATTGAAATTCCGGCAATTATTAAAATTAAAACAAATCCAAATATTAAGGCGTTGCGTAGCGTTTTTTGTTGTTTTACTATAGCATTGCTTTTATCAAGTTCTACTTTTTGTAAATTTTTGTCTGCGTTCAATAACGCAATTTCCTTTTCCTTTTTTTCTGTTTGGTATTGTTTTTCTAAATTACTTAAATACTCTGCATTGCTTTGGTTATTTAAACTGTCATTTAATTTGCGGTGTTGAAGTAATGTATTAAATGCTGATCTGTAATCACCCATATTAGAGTAGGCAAAGGCCATGGATTCGGTTATCTCTGTGCGATAAAGCAGTTGTTTGGTTTCAACTTGTTTTGCAATATTCATTGATTTTTTTAAATAATTAATTGCTTTTTGATGTTGCCCCATTCTGGAGTAGTAATCTCCTAGACATCTATAAACAAAAGATTCTTTATCGGTTTCGCCAACGCGCGTGTAAATTTTAAGTGCTTCTTCGCAATTGCTTACAGCGCTTTTGAGATCACCTCGAGCAGCATAATTACTTGAAATGTTCACTAAAATAAGGGCAACAGAATTATCTTTTCCTTCTTCTCGGAATAATTTTAAAGATTTTAGTTCGTAATCTAATTCTTTATCTAAATTCCCCAATTCGCCGTACATCGCAGCTGCCAAATACAGCGCCTCTGCTTCTAAGGATTTACTTTTTATTTCGCGAGCAAGAGCTAATTCTTTCTCATAATAATTTAAAGCCTTGTCCCTAAAATTCTGACGCTTAAAAACCGAGCCAATAAAATGAAGTAAATGTCCATACTCCGCTGTTTGCCATTTGTTTTTTTCGAATAAGCGTTGTGACTTAATATAATTATCCATTGCGGTTTTATAATCACCACCATCGTAATGCGCCCTACCTTTAAGCATTAAAATATTACAGCGTAATTTTTCGTCGCTTGCTTTTGTAACTGCTAATGCACTGTCAAAATAAAGTAAACTAAGCTTTAAATGATCTTCCTGTTGCAAGAACTCAGCAATTTTTAAATAGAATTTAGATTGCCATTCTGTGTTTTTTTCTTTTGCAGTTTTCTCCAGGCCTAGATCCCAATAATAACGAGCTTTTTGCTGCATGTTATTTGCCAGACAAATTTTACCGATCTGTTCTAAGGCTTTGAAGGCAAACGGTTTGTTTGATAACGCATCAATTGAATACAATATTTTTTTCACTTCGCGCAACCCTTTAACAGTGTCTTCTTTCATTAAAGTATTAACAATTTTTAAATGCGCGTTAACTTTAACGGTATCGTTTTTTGAAGTTTTTAAAATGGTGTAAAGTGAATCTAATTTTCTGCCGCTATCTGCAGTTAAATTAAAGCCATAAAAAAATGCAAAAAGCACGAAAAATATTTTCCGAACCGATTGGCGTATTAAACTATCTAAATGCATTTTGGTTTTTGAGCGTAGCGAAGATATTAAAACTTTTGGATTAATCGAATTTCGTGGATAAAACAAAGGCCCAGAGAAATCAGGGCCTTTGAATGTGTTTATTTACATATTTCTTCTATACTGTCCGCCGACTTCAAATAATGCATTTGTTATTTGACCCAACGAACAATATTTTACAGCTTCCATTAAGCCATTAAATAAATTCTCGTTTTGTATCGCCGCACGTTGCAATTCTTTTAAAATAGCTGCGCTCTTATCTTTATGAGTTTCCCATAAATTATTACGTGTGTTAATTTGGTCTTCTTTTTCTTCAGTTGTAGAACGAATAACCTCACGTGGTAATACTGTTGGACTACCCTTAGAACTTAAGAAGGTATTTACACCAATTAATGGGTACTCACCGTTATGCTTCAAAGTTTCGTAATACAAACTTTCTTCCTGAATTTTGCTGCGTTGGTACATGGTTTCCATCGCACCTAAAACACCGCCACGTTCTGTAATTCTGTCAAATTCAGTCAACACAGCTTCTTCAACTAAGTCAGTTAATTCTTCAATTATAAATGCGCCTTGCAATGGGTTTTCGTTTTTAGCTAAACCTAATTCACGATTAATAATTAATTGAATGGCCATTGCTCTTCTTACAGATTCCTCTGTAGGTGTTGTAATGGCTTCGTCATATGCGTTTGTGTGTAATGAATTACAATTGTCATAAATAGCATACAATGCCTGAAGCGTTGTACGGATATCATTAAAATCAATTTCTTGTGCATGTAACGAACGGCCTGAAGTTTGAATATGGTATTTCAACATCTGACTTCTTTCGTTAGCGCCATATTTTTGTTTCATTGCCTTTGCCCATATATGACGCGATACACGGCCAATAACACTGTACTCAGGATCGATACCGTTACTAAAGAAAAATGATAAGTTAGGCGCAAAATCATTAATGTCCATTCCGCGACTTAAATAATATTCTACAAACGTAAATCCGTTAGATAACGTAAATGCTAATTGCGATATAGGATTTGCACCTGCCTCTGCAATGTGATATCCACTAATAGAAACAGAATAAAAATTACGTACGTTCTTATCGATAAAATATTGCTGAACGTCGCCCATTACACGTAAACTAAACTCTGTGCTAAAAATACAAGTGTTTTGTGCCTGATCTTCTTTTAAAATATCTGCCTGCACAGTACCACGCACTTGTGCTAATGTGTCGGTTTTTATTTTTTCATAAACATCTTTCGGTAAAACCATATCGCCGGTAACACCTAATAACATTAAGCCTAAGCCATTGTTACCTTCAGGTAATTCGTCTAAATTATATTTCGGACGTTTGGTGCCTTTTGCTTTGTATAGATCGTTGATCTTTTTTTCAACTTCTTTTTCAAGTTTATGTTCTTTGATGTAAAGCTCGCACTGTTGATCAATTGCAGCATTCATAAAAAACGCGGCAATTGTTGCAGCCGGACCATTAATGGTCATTGATACAGATGTTTTAGGGTCTGCTAAATTAAATCCACTATATAATTTTTTAGCATCATCTAAACAACAAACGCTCACACCACTGTTTCCAACTTTACCGTAAATATCCGGACGGTGATCAGGATCGTTTCCGTAAAGAGTAACACTATCAAAAGCTGTACTTAAACGCGCAGCAGGTAATCCTTTACTTACATAGTGGAAACGTTTGTTGGTTCTCTCCGGCCCGCCTTCTCCTGCAAACATACGTGTAGGATCTTCACCTTCGCGTTTAAAAGGATAAATTCCGGAAGTGTAAGGAAATTCACCCGGAAAATTTTCGCGCAAACTCCATTTTAAAATATCGCCCCAACCGGTATATTTTGGAACAGAAACTTTTGGAATTTGTGAGTGCGATAAACTTTCGTAATGTGTTTTAATTTTTATTTCTTTATCACGAACTTTAAAAATATAATATTCGTTTTGGTATTGTTTTTTCTTATCGTCAAAGGTCTCAACTGTTTTTAAGTTGCGAGGATCTAG
>JBEIEI010000186.1:0-5148 GCA_040382975.1 Flavobacteriales bacterium | reverse complement strand
TTTTAAGAGTAAGACGCTGAGCTATCTTAAAAGTTACAGGAGATTGAAAATAATTTTTGTTTTTATGAGCCAATAAAATAGAGAATAACCCGATTCAACCTGTTAAAAGAGTTGTCGTGATTACAAAAACTCTTCGACAAACTCCGTGTGTCCTACCTAATTCCCTATTTAAATCCTTATTTAGAATACTCAATTTAACGGCTTTAAATCCAAATTGTTTTACCGATAAAGGATAAAGAAAATTAAAAAATAAGACCTTAATGTTTTTCTACGCTAAAAGAATTGAAAGAAAGAATATAATTCTTATCCGGGGTTTCTTCACCATCCAGCGATTTAAGACCAAGCTTATTGGCTTGTTTAGCAATAGTTACAGCGCGTTTCCAAAAACTCTTTTTTACGGTTGTTGAAGCAACAGCCTCTTCTTCTTCAGCCACTTCAACTATTAAATAATTTTGTTTAGAAAACTTAGGTGTCGTACTATTAAGATTTGAAAGTAAAGTAGTAGTTGTATCAACTTTAGAAGTATTATTGTTTGCAAAAACAGCTTTAGATTCATTCTCTATTAGGTTATTAGCTAGCGGCAATATCTCATTTTCGTTTAAAACAACGGTATTTGTTTTGGCAATATGAAGATCTTTTCTGTTTCCTTTTGAAGGTGATTTACTTTCAGCAGCATTTGTAACATTGTTAGCTATAAGCGCTTTGCTTTTGGTAGTTGCTAAGTTTAAACTATCAATAGTATCAATTACTTTATTTACGTTATTAGAAATAGAATTAGCCAATTGATCCGATATTATTGTTTTTGAATTGTAATAATTAAAAACAAATGCTAAACCAATTAGCAATAAAATGGCAGCAGCCATGGATGCCAACTTTCTGAAACTAAATAGGGCTATTACTTTTGTTTCTTTCTTCAAAGATCCTTTATCAGGAAATTGAATAGAGGTAGTTGCTTCAAGCTTTGTTTTATTAAATAACGAAACTTCTTTTTGCAAAGTAGAATTTGTTTTTAATTCCGCTTCAAATTGTAATTTTCCCGAAGCCTCTAACTGACCTTCTATGTAAACTAAAGCACTGTTGTTCAATATAAGATCATCATCGGTTTTAACCAATCCGGCTTTTTCGTTAAAAACTAAAGCAGGTTCGTTTATTAAGATCGTCTTTTTATAGCCATTTAATTCATTATTTAAGGCAATATCATTAACTAATTTAACCTCAAAGATCTTCTTATCTGCTTCGGTTAAATTGTTCTCTAGGTAATTAATTAATTCTTCGTCCTCTAAAAAGGTGTCTGTTTTTTTTAGATCATTTTTAAAACCGGCTTCTATTCCCTCTTCAGAAAAAGAAGGCAGATCCATATCATCCAGGTCGATATTCAACTGCGGATTCGCTATTACAAACGCTTTTAATTCAGTAATAAGTACATCACTTAAATTACCATCAAAGTAATCTACTAAAAACGCTTCGTAATTATGTGAATTAATTTTGCTCATTAAATAACGGCTTCTACTTTGCCGATGTAGTTCTTTAAAAATGTTCTTGCTCTGAAAATATAAACTTTAACCTGACTCTCAGTTAACTGAGTGATTTCGCCGATCTCCATATAGTCATAGCCTTCATAATCTCTTAATAATAAAACCGTTTTTTGAATTTCGGGTAATTGCTCTAATCCTTGATTTAATAGTTCTTTTAAGTCTGAATACTGAGAACTATGACTATGCTGATTAACATCCACCTCATTCATACGAGCGCTTTTTGAATTCTTACGGGTATAATCTACAAGTGTATGATAAGCTGTTGTAAACAAATAAGTTTTTGCTTTTGCGCCATCAATAGTGTCTATTTTGCGCCACATCTTTTCAAAAGAATCCTGCACTATATCTTTGGCAGCATCCTTATCGCGTATTTGTTTTATTACAAAACGATACACACCATCCGCATGATCATCTACACATTGATTATATTCGGCTAAATTCAATTTATTTGTAATAAGACGAATAGATGATGAAATAGTTACTTTTAATTGTAATTTTAATCAGTTGATTGTTAGTAAATTACAAAGCAAACGCAATAAAATCGACTACAATTGTTTTAAAATTTCATCTTCAACTTCTTTCGAATCGCAATTTGCTTCAATATTAGGCATGGCCATAATTTTATCCATAATGGCCTGTTGTTTTTTGCCCTCGCTCAAAGCCTTACTGTATCTAATATGCGGACTATAAGTAACCATGCTGTAAAGCGGGATCCATTTATCAGGATGTTTTTCTGAAAACTTAGACTCTATTTTTTTCTGTAATAAAAATTTAGGATCAGCGGTTTTATCGCGCATTTCAATAAAATTTGCTATTGCTAGATCTGCAATAGCGTCACCATCAGGTTTACGCAGACTTTGATACTCCGGAAATATCTTTTCCCAATCATCGTTATGCTTGGTAATAAGCTCATTTAAAACCACGCAGTCTTCAAAACCACAATTCATGCCTTGTCCGTAAAACGGAACAATAGCATGCGCTGCATCGCCAATTAAACCAATTTTATTATCAAATGTCCAAGGGAAACATTTCACTGTCACTAAAGAGGCAACCGGATTATTTAAATAATCATCCGCTAAAGTTGGCATTAAAGCAACTGCATCAGGAAATTCTTCATTAAAAAATTTGACTACTTGCTCTTTTGTTTTTATAGTATTAAACGATTTTTCGCCCTCAAAAGGGAAAAACAAAGTACAGGTAAAGTTACCATCCGGGTTAGGAAGAGCGATCATCATAAAACTGCCTCGCGGCCAAATATGAAGAGCGTTTTTCTCCATCAAAAACTCACCGTTCTTTCCGGGAGGAATGATCAGTTCTTTGTAGCCACAATCAATATAATGCTGGTTATATTCAAATCTATCATTATTTAATTGCATGTTTAAGCGAGAAGCCGCAAAGGCACCATCGGCACCAAACAATAGGTCTGAAGTAACCCTTTCAACTTTTTTTGTATTATTATCTTCAAAAGATGCTTCCATTGTTTTGCGGTCAACCGAGGCACAACGTTTATCAAAATGAAATTTGATGTTAGGTTGCTGCTCGGCCAGATCCATCAATTTCATATTTATTTCGGCTCTGGAAACAGAATAAATGGCTTGATTATCTTTACCATAAGGCTGATAAACAATTGTTCCATCTTTATGATGAATAGAGCGACCGTACATTGGAATAGCGATTTTTTTAATTTCATCGGCTATACCAACCCCTTCCAATCCTTTCCATCCCCTATCACTTAAGGCAAGGTTAATGGATCTACCTGCCGACATGCTTATTTTACGCATATCTGCGCGGCGTTCGTAAACATCGATCTTGTAGCCCTTTTTAGCTAAGTATATAGAAACTAAAGAACCTACTAAGCCGGCTCCCACTATTGTAACATTTTTACCCATTTTGATATATTAGTTTTTAATATTACTTCAAATTTATTCAAAAGATAATCAACAAACGCAACCTTTTTTGTTTTTTTATACAACATTTAGCAAAAGCATAAAACGAATTATTTTGATATCGCCATTTTATTACCTTTGTTATAGTGCAAAAAAAATTCGAATCTAACATAGTTAAAAATCAACTTTTCAGCAAGCAACAAGCTTTATTGTTAGCTGTTAGCGGAGGTATTGACTCTGTTGTTCTAGCGCATTTATTAAAAAAAGGCGGTTATAAATTTTCGTTAGCCCATTGCAATTTTAAATTAAGATCAAAAGATAGTGATGCTGATGAGGCTTTTTGTAAAGAACTTTCAAAAAAACTAGGTGTAAAATTTTACACAAAAGCTTTTGATGTGGATGCTTATTGTAAAAAAAATAAATTAAGCATACAAATGGCCGCACGACAATTAAGATACGATTGGTTTAAGGAGTTAGTGGAAAAAAACAAATTTGATCATTTGATAACAGCGCATCATGCAAACGATGTGGTAGAAACTATTTTTATAAATCTTACTCGTGGCGCCGGAATTAAAGGCTTAAAAGGTATTCCGGAAAAAACAGGGAACATTGTTAGGCCTTTACTGAATTTCACCAAAGAGGAAATTGCAGGTTTTGCAGAGAAAGAAAAAATTAAATTTAGAACGGATAAAAGTAACTTAGAAACCAAATACGAACGTAATTTTTTAAGATTAAAAATAATCCCGGAATTAAAAAAACTACATCCAAATTTAGAGCAAACATTTTTAAATAACGTTTCTAATTTTAAGGAGGAAGCGGAAATTGTAAATGATTTTTTAATAGAAAAAAGCAAGCAATTGCTTTCAAAAAAAGGAGAGGTAATTGTTTTAAATAAAGTTTTATTAAAAAAAGAAAATCAACTCAAAACGATCCTACATTATATTTTAGAACCCTTCTGTTTTAATGTATCACAAACAAACGACATTATAACCAACATCAAAGAAAATGGCAGCGTAGGTAAATTGTTTTATTCTTCTACCCACACTTTAACAATTGACAGAGAGGTTATTTTGATCAAGCCTAAAGTGAATGATCATATCGAGTTATCTACTATTCATTCACTAAATGAGCTTAAAAAACTAAATTTCATTAAGGTTAAGGATACTACTGAACTAAAAAAATTAACTGAGCAAGATCTTGTTATTGAAAAAGACAAACTAATTTTTCCATTAATCATAAGACCAAAAATGACAGGCGATAAATTTAAACCGTTTGGCATGAAGGGCTTTAAGCTTGTGAGTGATCTTTTAAAAGATCTAAAATTAAATGCCTTTGAAAAAGATAAATGCATGATCCTTGAAAACGGTAACGGTGAAATTGTTTGGGTAGTTGGTTACAGAAGTGATGATAGATATAAAGTTACAGAGACTAAAAACAAATTATTAAAACTAAGTTTAATTGAATAAACCCGAAATACTTTTTAAGGAAAAACAATACATGGGGCATAACCGATTAAGTATTGTTGTTCGCTCAATGCTTACGTTGTTTTGCTTTGTTGCCTATTATTGGAGCGAAAATCCAAAACCTGTTCAAGTATCCTTTGTTAAAATTGGCTCCTACCCTATCGAAAACACCAATGAATCAGGGCTTATCTTTTTTATAATTGGAATAAGCATTTTGGTTTTTTCTACCACTTTAACCTACATTTTGCATATACAAACTACTGT
>JBEIEI010000185.1:0-5215 GCA_040382975.1 Flavobacteriales bacterium | reverse complement strand
GTGGCAGTATAATTTGCACTAGCCTGAACAGTAATGGTTAAATTAACCGAACTGCAACCTGCGTCCCATGCACGAACTATATTAATTGAAAAAGGTGAAGTTAGAGCTTGTGCGGTAGATATTAAACCCGGAGTACAGTTTCCGGCGTGATTACTGGAACCACCAAAAACGGTTAGGCTCTGACCATCCATTCGCCCTTGAGGGGCGGAATTCACAGCATAATAATTCATTCGCGCGTTATTCTCAACAGCATTTGTTTGATATAAAGACCAAGTATTTGTAGGCGCACTAGGAATAGCCACTTGCCACTTAATTGCAACAACCTTTGAAGCGTTAGCTGTTAATGTTGCATTTAAGCCCGGGTTGGTGCTTGCGCAAGGAGGACAGGTTTCGCCTGTAAACTCTTCAAACAAAGACAAACGGGGAGTTTGGCAAAATGCAGTAAAACCTGCAAACATTAGTGCTACTGAAAGTAAAAAATTTTTCATGAAATTAGTATTTAGCATTTTATATAATATCAAATATAACAAACTAAACCGATATAGTGCTCTTACTTAAACGTTAAAATTTAAAAGGCAAATCTAATCGATATAGAAATTTATTGCCTAATTTTGCCGCAAAATGATCCTAAACAAAAAGCTAGAGGGGATTTTTAATTCTAAATTACAAGCCATAAACCTTAACCAAAACTACTGGCTACAAGGTTTAAACGGATCCGCTTTGTCTTTTTTTATTCAATCGCTTTATTTAACGCATAAAAAAAATTGTGTAATTATTGCCACAGATAAAGAAAAGGCAGCTTATTTACTAAATGATCTTGAAACTTTACTTCCGCAAGAAAAAATCTTATTTTTTCCTGAATCATACCGGCAACCTTACCAAATAGAAAAAACAACCAACGCAAATATTCAAGAAAGGGCCGAGGTGTTAAGTCTGTTATCTAAAGAAAATTTTACCGGCATCGTTATTACCTACCCGCAGGCGCTTGCAGAAAAAGTAACGCTCAAACAAAAGCTTCAGCAAAACACCCTTCAAATAAAAAAAGGCGAAAAGCTTTCGATCGATTTTATATCTGAATTTTTATTGTCTTACGATTTTGAACATGTAGATTTTGTTTTTGAGCCGGGGCAATTTAGTATCAGAGGCGGGATAATTGATGTTTTTTCATTTGCTAATGAATTTCCCTATCGCATAGAATTATTTGGAAATGAAGTAGACGCTATAAAAACATTTGATCCGGCCGACCAATTATCAAATGCAAAATTTGATTTTGTAACGATCATTCCAAACATTAACTCTAAGATCTTTACAGAAGAAAAAGTTTTACTGCTAAATTATTTTGACAACCAGAGTTCTTTTTTATTTTTTGAAGATGCGCAATATTCATTAGATGTTTTTGACAAAAAATTTGATGCCGCTACCAAGGCCTACCAGCAATACTCGGGCGAGGTAAAACAAATTGAACCCGAAAAGTTATATTCAAGATCGGAAGATCTTAAAGATCAACTGAAAAAATTTACCTCTTTCGAATTTGGGATCAGGTCAATTCTTTCTTCAGAAAGTATAAAATTCGATCAAAAACCGCAACCTTCATTCAACAAAAATTTTGATCTGTTAATTGCTAATTTAAAAGAAAATAAAGCAAAAGGATTTCAAAATTATTTCTTAACCGATAATGTTAAGCAAGCCGAAAGATTAATAAGTATTTTTAATGATCTCCTTGCAAAAGAGCACCGCACATATGATACGCTTATAGATTATTTGCAACTCGATATTCATGAAGGATTTGTTGACGACGAATTTAAAATTGCCATCTATACCGATCACCAAATTTTTGAACGCTACCATCGCTTTAAATTAAAAGAATTAAAACATAAAAGCGCAGAGGCATTTACAATTAAAGAATTGCTTACATTAAATCCGGGAGATTATGTAACACATATCGACCATGGTATTGGACGCTTTGCCGGTTTGCAAAAAATAAATACGAATGGTAAAGAACAAGAAAGTGTAAAACTTTTATTTAGAGATAACGATGTACTTTATGTTAGTATCCATAGCCTACACCGCATAAGTAAATTTAGCGGCAAAGAAGGTAACGTTCCGCGCATTGACAAATTAGGCAGCACAAATTGGGCAACTTTAAAATCAAAAACCAAACGTAACGTAAAAGAGTTGGCCTATGATCTTATTAAGCTATATGCCGAAAGAAAATCCAGACCCGGTCATGCCTTTCCTAAAGACAATTATCTGCAGCACGAGCTCGAAGCGTCATTTATTTATGAAGATACGCCCGACCAAATTAAAGTTACCAAAGATGTAAAACGGGATATGGAAAAACCACATCCAATGGATAGATTAGTTTGTGGCGATGTTGGTTTTGGGAAAACAGAAATTGCAGTAAGAGCTGCTTTTAAAGCCGTTTGCGACAGCAAGCAGGTAGCTGTGCTAGTGCCTACTACCATTTTAGCCTATCAACATTATAAAACCTTTAAAGAGCGTTTAAAAGATCTGCCGTGCAATGTAGATTATATCAATCGCTTTAGATCTACTAAGCAAGTAAAAGAAACTTTAAAGAATTTAGCTGATGGCAAATTAGACATAATTATAGGAACCCATAAGTTGGTTGGTAAGGATGTTAAATTTAAAGATCTTGGCTTATTAATTATTGATGAAGAACAAAAATTTGGCGTAAGTATAAAAGATAAATTAAAAACTTTTAAAAGTAATATTGATACACTTACGCTAACCGCTACTCCTATTCCACGCACATTACAATTCAGTTTAATGGGGGCACGCGACCTATCAGTAATATCTACTCCACCACCCAATCGTTACCCTGTACAAACAGAACTGCATGCTTTTGATGAAGAACTTATTCGAGACGCAGTGAGCTATGAACTAAAACGCGGCGGACAAGTATTTTTTGTACACAATAAAGTACAAAACATTATGGATATCGCGGGTATTATTCAGCGCTTAGTGCCTGACGCACGCATTGCTATTGGACATGGCCAAATGGATGGCGACAAACTAGAAGACGTTATGCTTGGTTTTATGGAAGGCGAATACGATGTGTTAGTTGCAACAACAATTATTGAAAGCGGATTAGATATTAGCAATGCAAATACAATCATAATAAATGATGCGCAAAATTTTGGCTTAAGCGATCTGCATCAAATGCGGGGCCGTGTAGGTAGAAGTAACAAAAAGGCATTTTGTTATTTATTAGCACCATCACACATCATGCTTACAAGCGAAGCGCAAAAACGGTTAAAGGCAATTGTAGATTTTAGTGATCTTGGCAGTGGTTTTCAAATTGCCATGCGCGATCTGGATATCCGAGGAGCAGGAAATTTATTAGGCGGAGAGCAAAGCGGCTTTATAAACGACATGGGCTTTGATACGTATATGAAAATTTTAAACGAGGCTATTGAAGAATTAAAAGAAGAAGATTGGTATAAAGATGTGGTGGGCGAGGAACACGAATCAGATAAGTCTATTTTCTCTCGACAGTTCGTAAAAGAAACTGTAATAGATACCGACCTTCCGTTACTTATACCAGACACTTATGTTAGCAGCTTAACCGAAAGATTATTGTTGTATAGAGAGCTTGATAACATTACAAAAGAAGAAGATCTTCAGAAATTTGAACTAAATTTAAAAGATAGGTTTGGTCCTTTGCCATTAGAAGTAACCGAGCTTATTAATGTTGTTCGCATGCGATGGAAGGCGATGAAATTAGGATTTGAAAAACTAACATTAAAAAATAAAAAACTGCTTGCCTACTTTTTAAATAAGCAAGAAAGTGATTACTTTTCAAGTCCAATGTTTCAAGCCGCCTTGCTTTTTGCGCAAAAATATCCTAACCTTTGTACTTTAAAAGAACAAAATAAAAAATTATATTTAACCGTTGAAGATGTGGCCTCAGTTAAGCGATCCGCAGAAGTATTAACACAAATAGAGAACTTAATTCAATTTCCGGAGGTATTACCAAGTGAAAGCTAGATCGCGTTCAATACTAATTTTAGGCATCCTATTTGGATACATATTACTGCAATTCTTATGGTGGGAGGTTTTATTAGTAAAACAAACCGGACAGATAATTGACCTCAAACAAAAGATCTCAGAACTTTCCATAACGAATGAATCAACACTTATAAACGAAATTGCATTATTGCATCAAAAAAAAACAATGCAGGTAATGATGATCGTTGGCGAAGGAACAGTTTTTTTACTACTGCTTTTATTTGGTATTTACAAGATCAAACAATCACAAGACAAAGAAACTGAATTAAACAATCAACAAAAGAATTTTTTCTTAAGTATAACGCACGAATTAAAAACACCAATAGCGGCAACTAAACTTCAGCTGCAAACCCTGCAAAAACAAAAACTATCCGAGCAAATTCAACAAGAATTAATAGTCAATGCGCTTATTGAGACCGAACGTTTAAACGCATTGATAGATAATGTACTTTTAGCAAGTCGCTTAGATGCAGGCGAATTTATTTTTACATTAATTCAAAAAAATATTAGCGAACTCGTTTTAAAAACAGTAAACAGATACTATAAAAGAGAAATAAATTCAGGGGAATTACAAGTTAAGGTAACCAATAACATATTTGGAGAAATAGACGAAACAACATTTCCTTCAATAATTACAAATCTCATTGATAACGCAATTAAATATTCTCCAGATCAAAAAGAAATAGTTATTGAATTGTCAATTAAAAACAATAAACCAATTTTAATTGTTGGTGATGCAGGTTGCGGAATAAGTGCCGATGACAAAGAAAAAATCTTTGCCAAATTTTTTAGAGCCGGAAATGAAGAAACTAGACGTGCAAAAGGAACAGGACTGGGATTATATATTGTAAATTATATAGTAAATAACCATAATGCCAAAATAAAAGTAAAAAATAATCAACCTAAAGGCACTGTTTTTGAAATTCAATTCAATGCATAATTCCATTTTAAAATATCTTTTTTTGAGTGCATGTAGCATGGTTATTGCCTGCCACCCATCTATTGAAAATCATCATGACTCTATGTCACCCTCTAAAAAAGACACTAGTATAAAATACGCCAAGCGCTTCGCGATTTCTAAAAACAAAAACTTTACCTACATATATGTATTTGCAAATAGTTCAAATTTTGATACCACTGCTACTTATTTAATTTATAAAGATCCTGAATTAATAAAAAATATACC
>JBEIEI010000184.1:0-5275 GCA_040382975.1 Flavobacteriales bacterium | reverse complement strand
TTTGCGGTTTTTCAGAATTTAGTAAGAGGCTTTGGAAACACTGTAAAAAAACAAAAAGCCAAAATTATTTTATTTTGGTTCTTGTTCTTCGCTACATTTGGTTTCTTTTCGGGCGGAGCAAACAGCTCAAGCATTATTCTTATTTACGCCTTCCCGCTTTCGTTTTTTATTGGCGATTTTTTATATGGCCTTAAACAAACAAAAATAGCAAATACCATTTTGGTTTTCTTTTTGCTATGTGTTTTGGTTGTTTTTTTAGGAGAGTATAATGTGATGTAAATACTTATTACAATTTACTCAAAGCAGTCTCCAAACGTTTTATTACTTCGTCTTTTTCAATTAAAGCTATCATGTCAAACAATTGAGGTCCGCCTGCAACACCGGTAATTAAGACGCGTAATAATTGCATATCAATTTTACCAACTTGTTTTACTAACTCTTCAAACGAATCGTGAATGGTTTGCATTTTCCAATCAGTAATTGACTTAAAATTTTCTAAAACAGAGGTAAAAAGTGCTTTACTGGTATCGTTCCATTTTTTGGTAATTACTTTTTCCTCGTAAGATGTTGGTGCTTCAAAAATATATTTACCATGGTCCCAAAACTCATGCACAAATTGTACTTTTTCTTTTACCAGTTTGCAAAACTCTACCATAAATGCATCGCTTTTTTCGTAGCCTTTTTCTTTTAAAATTGGTTTAAACACTTCTGCTAATTCAGCATCCGATTTTTTACGTAAATATTGTTGATTGAACCATTTTGCTTTTTCAGGATCAAATTTTGCACCCGATTTATGTACACGTTCAAACGAAAATAATTCAGCTAATTCGGCAACAGAAAAAATTTCTTCGTTGTTACCCGGGGTCCATCCTAATAAGGCTAAAATATTTACAAACGCTTCGGGATAATAACCTGACTCTCTGTAACCAATGTAAGGCGTTGTTTCGCGAGGATCTTTCCAGCTTAAAGGGAAAACAGGGAAACGTGCTTCACGCTTTGAGATTTTTCCGTTACCATCAGGATTTAAAATTAATGGTAAGTGAGCCAACTTTGGCATTTGCTCTTCTAAACCTAAATAACGGTAAATTAAAATGTGAGCAGGCGCACTTGGCAACCACTCTTCGCCACGCACTGCGTGAGAAATTTCCATTTCAATATCATCTACAATATGTGCCAAATGGTAGGTTGGCATACCATCACTTTTTAATAATACTTTATCATCCACTTGCGCAGAGTTAACTGTAACCCATCCGCGAATAATATCATTAAAACGAATTTCTTCGTTACGAGGTACTTTTAAACGCACCACATGTTTTACACCTTCGGCTAATAATTTTTTTACTTCATCTTCGCCTAAAGTGGTTGAGTTACGCATGTTTTGGCGAGTAACCGCATTGTATTGAGGAGCTACGACCTTTGCAGCTTCTAAACGCTTGCGCATGTCATTCAGTTCCTCTTCGGTATCAAAAGCGTAATAAGCATGTCCGCTTGCAATTAATTTATCGGCATATTTTTGATAAATACCCAATTCTTTTCTTTCGCTTTGGCGGTATGGCGCATGCGGTCCATCACCAAAACCAACACCTTCGTTAGGTTCAATACCACACCATTTAAGAGCGGCAACAATATATTCTTCAGCGCCTTCTACAAAGCGAGTTTGGTCAGTATCTTCAATACGTAAAATAAAATCGCCACCATGTTTTTTTGCAAACAAATAATTAAACAAAGCTGTACGAACACCACCCATGTGTAAGCCTCCTGTTGGGCTGGGCGCAAATCTAACTCTAACACGTTTTTCCATAAGACTGCAAAGATAACTTTTTTTGTTGTTTTAGTAATCCAAAAATAGTAGTTTTAAAATTATGGCAGAGAAGGACTTTTTTCAAATGGTTTATCAAGTGGTACGCTTGATACCAAAAGGCAGAGTAACCAGCTATGGCGCCATTGCTGGTTATTTGGGAGCAAAGTCATCGTCGAGAGTAATAGGTTATGCTATGAACGGCGCTCATGCTATAAAACCAAAAGTGCCGGCACATAGAGTGGTAAACAGAAATGGTTTATTAACCGGCAAGCATCATTTTGAAACGCCTTTTCAGATGCAGGAATTATTAGCCAAAGAAAAAGTGAAAGTAGAAAATGATAAAGTAGTTGATTTTAAAATCTTGTATTGGGATCCAACAGAGGAATTACAATTGTAGGATAAACAAATTGTCATTTCGAAGGAGGTAGGACTGAGAAATCTGGGCCAAACAATTTCTAAAATAAAAATTCCTAAGAACAGATTTCTCCCTTTAGTCGAAATGACAAACTAGGGTCTCCCAAAATAAACCGCCCCGCCAATACTATCAGATTTAGCGCCGGTTACAGAACTTAGCGTGTTTACTTTTTCATTTAAACGTAAATAACCTAAAAAAGCAAAAATTAAAGCTTCTTTAAAATTTATTGTTTCAGTATCGGGAATAATAATTTCGCAAGTAGTTTTTGCTTTTATCCTTTCCAATAAAAAAGTATTAAAAGCACCGCCACCGGTAACCAAAACATTTTTTTTATCATCAAGATCATTCGCAATTATTTGGGCAATATGTTCGGTTGAAGTTGCCAACAAATCATTTATTTCAATTTCGCTTTTTTCTATCAGTGATAAAATATGTTGTTCAAACCATTCGCGACCAATCGATTTAGCGCCGGTTTGGGAATAATAACTTTGAGAATTTAATTTATCTAAAAGTTCTGAATTTACTTTTCCGGATCTTGCAATATCTCCACCTTTATCATAATCTTGTCCGGTTTTTTCGGCTAAATAATTCAGTAACATATTTGCCTCACAAATATCGTAGGCAATTCTCTTTCCGCGCTTATCATCAAAAGAAATGTTAGCAATGCCACCAATATTTAAACAAGCCTCATACTTTCCAAACAATAGTTTATCGCCAATGGGCACTAATGGCGCGCCTTGTCCGCCATTTGCAACATCTAAACTTCTAAGATCGCAAACAGTTGTAGTTCCGGTATGTGCTGCTATTGTTGCGCCACAACCAATTTGTGTACTAAACCCAAATTGCGGTTGATGAAAAACGGTGTGCCCGTGAGAGGCGATAGCATCTGGAATTTCAACTACTCCTTTTAAAAACTCATTTATATTTTCGGCAATAAACTTTCCGTATTCGGCATTTAATTTAAAATACTGCTCAGCCGATGTGTTTTTAACATTTGTCAGTTTTTCCTTCCAATGCTTTGAATAATTAATTGTTTTTGCATTTAAGATCGAATAATTATAGCTTTTATCATAGACCTCAAACTCGCAAAAAGCAATATCAAGCCCGTCGAGCGAGGTTCCGCTCATGATACCTATTACCCGCATTTTAGTATTTAAATTCCCCAACAATTTATATAAACTTTTTATTTGATTGTTTGTTTTTAAAAAGTACGCAAATGGGTTATAAAAACAGTCAAAAATTGTTCACTATTCATTTTTTTATTGCTTTTAACCTTTATATTTGCAAGGTTACAAAAAATAGTATAAACCTTAAAACATAAATATAATGCATTTTGATTTATCTGAAGAGCACTTAATGATCCAAAAAGCAGCGCGTGAGTTTGCACAAACAGAATTAAAACCGGGAGTAATTGAGCGCGATGAACATCAAAAATTTCCTGCTGAGCAAATTAAAAAAATGGGTGAGCTTGGTTTTATGGGAATGATGGTTGATCCGAAGTACGGCGGGGGTGGCATGGATACTATATCGTACGTATTAGCAATGGAAGAGTTCTCTAAAGTAGATGCTTCTGCAAGTGTTGTTATGAGTGTAAATAACTCTTTAGTTTGCTGGGGTTTAGAAACCTTTGGAAACGAAGAGCAAAAACAAAAATATTTAGTGCCATTGGCTAAAGGCGAAAAAATTGGTGCATTCTGTTTATCAGAGCCGGAAGCAGGAAGTGATGCTACCTCACAAAGAACAACTGCAATAGATATGGGCGACCATTATTTATTGAACGGTACAAAAAACTGGATCACTAATGGAAGTACTGCATCTACTTACATTGTAATTGCACAAACTAACGTAGAAGCCGGTCACCGTGGCATCAACGCCCTAATTGTAGAAAAAGGAATGCCCGGATTTGAAATAGGCCCAAAAGAAAATAAAATGGGAATTCGCGGAAGCGATACACACTCATTAATGTTTACCGATGTTAAAATTCCAAAAGCTAACCGTATTGGCGAAGATGGATTTGGATTTAAATTTGCAATGAAAACATTAAGCGGAGGGCGTATCGGTATAGCTTCTCAGGCTTTAGGTATTGCAAGCGGCGCATATGAATTAGCATTAGCTTATTCAAAAGAGCGTAAGGCATTTGGTAAAGAAATTTGCAATCACCAGATCATTCAATTTAAGTTAGCTGACATGGCAACTAAAATTGAAGCAGCACGTTTATTAATTTACAGATCGGCTTGGTTAAAAGACCAACACTTACCTTTAGATAAAGAAAGTGCAATGGCTAAAGTATTTGCAAGTGAAACGGCTATGTGGGTAACTACAGAAGCTGTTCAAATTCATGGTGGATACGGTTTTGTAAAAGAATACCATGTTGAGCGTTTAATGCGCGATGCTAAGATCACTCAAATTTATGAAGGAACCAGTGAAGTACAACGTATTGTAATATCAAGACAAGTATTAACGTAAATTTGTTTTTTATTTTCCAATTTAAAACCCTCTTTATTAAATTAAAGAGGGTTTTTTATTTTCTACATTTTTAAATACCATCTTTGAGGTATTGTTAAGAATTAATCTAAATAAGATATTTGCTGCAGATTAATAGTACCTATTAAGTTTAATTTTTAACGATTAGGTACCGGCGTAACCCTGTCCTTTTTTGTTAATATTAATACACCTTTTTTTGGAATAATCAATCTTTTTTGCTAAAAAAATTTTCGTAAATTTATTGTTTATTAGAATGAAGTATGAGTGCTTTTGACGACGATGCAGACGGGCAACACGAGAATGAATTCGAGGAGAATCTAAAGCTTTTTGAAGATATGCTGATCTCTGGTCAGCCCCAGTTTTTTGATGCAGACGATATTGAGGAAATAATTGATTATTATTTGCAGTGGCTAAATTATGAAATGGCTAAAAAGGCTATTGATTACGGTTTAGAAAGATATCCCTTTTCCAGCATCATTAAAATTCGCAATGCCCAATATTTATCCAGCCAACATTGCACTCACGAAGCCTTAAGTATTTTAAATGAAGTTGAAGCAATAGAACAAAATAATTTT
>JBEIEI010000183.1:0-5432 GCA_040382975.1 Flavobacteriales bacterium | reverse complement strand
CCATCAAAAGCACCGCCACAAATAAATAAAATATTTTTTGTGTTTACCGCGATCATTTTTGCATCAGGATGTTTTCGTCCGCCTTGCGGTGGAACGTTTACGACCGTTCCCTCTAACAATTTTAACATTGCTTGTTGAACGCCTTCTCCACTCACATCGCGGGTAATAGAAGGATTATCGCTTTTGCGAGCAATTTTATCTAACTCATCTATAAATACAATTCCTTTTTCTGCAGCCGCAACATCATAATCGGCGGCTTGTAACAAGCGGGTTAAAATACTTTCAACATCCTCACCAACATAACCTGCCTCTGTAAGCACTGTTGCATCGGCAATACAGAATGGCACGTTTAACATAGTAGCGATTGTGCGTGCTAATAATGTTTTACCGGTTCCGGTTTCTCCAACTAAAATTAAATTAGATTTATCTATTTCAATTTCTTCTTTGTTGTTTTTTGCAACGTGAGCAATTCGTTTAAAATGATTGTAAACGGCAACAGCTAAAACTTTTTTAGCGTCATCCTGACCAATTACATATTCATCTAATTTTTCTTTTATCGCTAAAGGCTTAAGTAAATTTAAAGCTTGTTGGAGCTGTTGCTTTTGCTCCCCCATGGCCTCTTCCTTAATTAAGTTATATGCCTGATTTATGCAATTATCACAGATATGTCCGTTAACCCCTGCAATTAAAATCTTTGCTTCTTTTTTATCTCGTCCGCACATTGAGCAGCGCAGCGTTGTGTCTTTTGCCATTATTTATTATTAAATAGAACTAAAATTTGGAAAATATTTTCGATATTACTTATCAAAATATTTTTTCATGTAAGTAAAATAGCGTTCCTTCCAACCTTTTTTATAGTTCTCACCTTGATCATCAGGAATATTAGTATGTGTTATGGTTAGTAAGGTGTGTCCATCTTTAAAAGTAAAAAACAATTCAATAACAGAATCTTCATCTGTTTCGGCAAAATCTGTAGTTCGCCATTTTTGAATTATTCGTTTGTGAGGAAATATCTCAACATTTGTTCCTGTTATATAACCATCCCAAGCTGAAAATTTTCCACCCTCGCTTGGGCTGGTCTTTGCTTTTGTTCCACCTGTAAATTGTGAATGTATCTTATCATCCAACCACCCCGAGAATACTTCTTTTGCCGTACAGTTTAACTTTACTGATACCTTTATCTTTTCCACTTACTCTATTTTATGCTTGATTCTTTAACTTTTCCTGCTTGCCTTTTAATATTTCTCTAACAGTTTCTGCGATCTTGTTTGGCGAAAACCCGCATTCTTCATATAATTCCATTGGCTCGCCATGCTCAATAAAATTATCAGGAATTCCTAATCTTACTAATTGTGCCGAATAATTATTATCAGCCATAAATTCTAATACTGCACTTCCCATTCCGCCCATGATACAACCATCTTCAACAGTAATCACTTTTTTGTATTTACTAAATACTTCGTGCAACAATGTTTCATCAATTGGTTTTACAAAACGCAGATCATAATGTGCAGGTTGAATACCTTGTTCTTTTAATTGATCTAATGCTTTAGTAACTAAATTTCCGGGATGCCCGATAGAAAGAATGGCCACATCTTTTCCATCTTGTATTTTTCTTCCGGTACCTACTTCAATTTTCTTAAATGGTGTTTTCCAATCTACCATAACGCCTTGCCCTCTAGGATAACGAATACTAAATGGTCCTTTCACCTCGTCTAACTGCGCAGTGTACATTAAATTTCTTAATTCTTCCTCGTTCATTGGTGCGCTAACGATCATGTTAGGAATGCAACGAAAATACGCCAAGTCATAAGCACCATGATGCGTTGGTCCATCTGCTCCTGCTAAACCGCCTCTGTCTAAACAAAAAATAACTTTTAAATTCTGTAAAGCAACATCATGTAATACTTGGTCATAAGCACGCTGCATGAATGAAGAATAAATATTACAATAAGGAACTAAACCCTGTGTTGCTAGACCTGCACTAAACGTTACAGCATGCTGTTCTGCAATACCTACATCAAATGCTCGGTCTGGCATTGCTTTCATCATGATATTTAACGAACATCCGGAAGGCATTGCGGGTGTAATTCCTGTGATCTTTAGATTTTTTTCCGCTAACTCCACCATTGTGTGGCCAAATACATCTTGATACTTTGGAGATTGCGGCGTTTTAGGAATAACTTTTATGATCTCACCGGTTTCTTTGTTAAACAATCCCGGAGAATGCCATACTGTTTCATTTCCCTCTTCGCTAAACTTATACCCCTTTCCTTTTTTTGTAATAACGTGTAATAATTTAGGACCAGGGATATCTTTAAGATCTGCTAATATTTTTGTTAAACGAACCACATCGTGACCGTCTACCGGACCGAAATAACGAAACTTTAACGATTCGAATAAATTACTTTGTTTTAGTAAAGATGTTTTTACTGCATTTTCAACCTTGCTGGCAATCTCCTGAGCGTTAGGGCCAAATTTGCTGATCTTACCTAATAGTTCCCAAACTCTGTCTTTTGCCTTGTTGTATGTATGAGAGGTTGTAATGTCTGTTAAATATTCTCTTAAAGCACCAACATTAGGGTCGATACTCATGCAATTATCGTTAAGTACAACTAATAAATTGGCATTCTCAACACCTGCATGATTTAAACCTTCAAAGGCCAAACCTGCAGTCATTGAACCATCCCCAATAACAGCAATATGATTTTTATCGTTTAATTTTTTGTATTTACTTGCAACAGCCATCCCAAGTGCAGCGCTTATTGAAGTTGAAGAGTGACCTACACCAAAAGTATCGTATTCACTTTCGCTGCGTTTTGGGAAACCACTAATTCCTTTGTAAACCCGGTTAGTATGAAAAATATCTCTACGACCTGTAAGGATCTTGTGCCCGTATGCTTGATGGCCAACATCCCATACTAACTGATCATAAGGGGTATTAAAAATATAATGAAGGGCAACCGTTAGTTCAACAACACCTAAAGAAGCACCAAAGTGACCGCCTTTAACGGAAACTAAGTCAATAATGTATTGACGAAGTTCTGCGCTAATTTGTTCTAATTGATCTTCGTTTAACTTTTTTAAATCTGCAGGTGAATTAATTTTTGATAATAATTCTCCCGGAATAAACCCCGAACCTTTTAAAATTTCCATTGATACAAATATAAAAAAAATATTAAAATTTTAACGGTAAACAAGCTATTATATTGCTCATATTACCTCCGTACTAACGTTTTTTCTGCATAATTGTTTAAAAAAACTATAATGAATCGTGAAGCTAAAATACAAAGTAAGAATCGCTAAAAAATTCGAAAAAATATGGTAATTATCCCTAAAATTGAATATTTTGTTTAATGATCAGTATGACTTATTTTTTAAGCAAATAACCTTTTTCTAAAGAAATAGTTTCTTTATCACTTTGCTTTAACTCAAAATTTTCTGAGATCTCTTTAAATCCTTTTTTATTGATGGTAATTTTAAAATTACCACCTTTTAAAGTAAAGAAGTATTCCCCATTTTCGTTAGTAGTCGTAGATGAAACCTGAGCTCCCGAAGCGTCGAATAAAGCGATCTCGACATCAGGCAAGCCATAACCTTCATATCCATCACGAACGGTACCTTTTAAGATACTTAGACCGTTACTTACTTTCTTTTTACCGTCTTTTTCAAGAATTGCATATTCTTTTAAATTGATCTTATAAATATCATTACCTCCAAGGCCTCCTGCGCGGTCACTGGAAACATAAGCATACTTGGCATCAGCACTAATAGTTAACTGACCTTCTTTTGAAGCACTATTTATCGGATACCCTAAATTTGTTGGTTTAGACCATTTACCGCCTTCAAAAACCGTTTTAAACACATCGTAACTTCCCATACTTCCCGGACCGTTAGAGCAGAAAAATAAACTTTTTCCATCCGGCGCTAAAAACATCCCGGCCTCATCGTGTATTGAATTCACTTCAGCACCAAGATTTTCAGGCTTACCCCATTCTTTTTTATTAATACGTTGTACCATCCAAATATCACTTCCCCCAAATCCTCCCGGTCTTTCGCTTGTGAAAAAATATTTTTTTCCATCAGGAGACATACAAGCTCCTCCTTCCCAATAACTGGAAGATATTGGCTTACCGATGGGTTCGGGTGTTCTCCACTTTCCATTATTTACTTTACTTACAAAAACATCTCCGCCACGCGAATCTTTATCATTAATGTCATTTTTATAAATAAAAATCTGTTTTCCGTCAGCCGAAATACTCGTTACGGCATCATGAGCCTTTGTGTTAATAGACCCCGGAACCTCGGCCGCTTTGCCAAAACCTTTGGTAAGAGAATCATAATTTGCAATATAAATATCTTCAAAATAATTCCCGTCGCCCTCAACATCTACCGCCGATGCAGTAGTTTCCGGGCGCCTGCTGGTAAAAACCAATTTACTTCCATCGGCAGTAACACAAGGGTTTTTATCATGTATTTACTGTTTAATACATCGCCTAAGTTGGTAACCTCAACATCTAACGGTGATGCTATCATCTGCTTAGCATTTTGACACTGTTGTAACAATACATCTGCATCTTCACCACTCTCTTTATCTTTACTTGGAGCAGCTTTAAAAGCTATAAATTCCTCAATAGCTTTATCAAAATTACTTTCAGATTGAGCAATTTTTCCAAGCACTAAATGATTTTCTGGTTTTGCTGTGGGATTTATTTCTATACTTTTTAAAAGATGTTCCTTTGCCTTATCCATCTGTTTTAAATTAAAATAACAAAAACCAACGTAATGTAATACAGCAGGATCTTTTGGATTATTCTTTTCAACTTCGCGATATGTGTTAAGAGCACCAACAAAATCTCCAGCATACATTTTTTGCTTTGCGATTACCATTTTAGCTGCATCGCCAGCGTCAGTAAACACATTGGTTTTCTTATCTTTTTTGTCTTTTTTTTCAGTTTCTTCTTGCCCAAAAGACGATAATGATAGGGCTAAAAATAATATTAATAAATTTTTCATAATGGCTATTTTGTACCAAAATCTAAAATACAATTAAATTTTAAGATGGATAGCTATTTTTAAAAAAGTTTTTTATTAACTTTATATAATGAAGACATCTTTACAGTTAATTTTTTTAAGTTTTTTATTTTGCTTTTTAAGTTTAAAATATAAAGCACAATCTCCAACCTGGGCACAGGATATTGCACCGATTTTATATTCTAATTGTACCAGCTGCCATCATACCGGCGGCTTAGCGCCAAATTCATTAATGTCATACACCGATGCCTTTAATTTTAGGTTTATGATAAAACAATATGTAGATAGTAATTACATGCCGCCATGGCCACCAGATCCTCAATACAAGCACCTTGCACATGAACGTGTTTTATCTGTAACGGACAAGAATAAGATAAGCCAATGGGTTTTAGGAGGTG
>JBEIEI010000182.1:0-5520 GCA_040382975.1 Flavobacteriales bacterium | reverse complement strand
GGTACAACCATGTTGTTTTTTACAACCGGAACTTGTCTGATAGCACCAACTGATAATATACATGACTCAGGTGTATTGATAATTGATGTAAACGATTCGATACCAAACATTCCTAAATTAGAAACTGTAAATGTATTTCCTTCCCAATCTGCAGGTTGTAGTTTTTTATCTTTTGCGCGTTTGCCAAGATCTTTTACTTCTGCAGAAATTTGTGATAATGATTTTTGATCAGCAAAACGAATTACAGGAACCAATAAACCATCTTCAACTGCAACAGCAACACCAATATGAATGTGACCATAAGAACGAATTTTATCACCCATCCAAGAAGTATTTACACGAGGATGTTTGCGTAAAGCCGCAGCACATGCTTTAATAACTAAATCGTTGAATGAAATTTTTGTATCGGGAATTGAATTTATAGAATTACGAGATGCAATGGCATTATCCATATCACATTCGATATTTAAATAAAATGCGGGAGCGCCATTTGTACTTTCTAATAAACGTTTTGCAATAACCTTTCTCATTTGAGAAACTGGTTCGTCTACAAAACTTTCTGCACCTTGAACAGATGGGGTAGAAGTTTTTGATGGAGTAGCTGAAGGTTTGTAATTTTCGATATCTGCTTTAGTGATTCTTCCGTTGTCGGCAGAGCCTTTAACTTTGCTAAGATCAATTCCTTTTTCTTTTGCTAAAGCTCTTGCAAGTGGAGAAGCTTTTATTCTTCCGCCATCATTAGAAGTATTGTTAGAAGTTTCTTGTTTCGCGTTTGTTGTTTCTTGTTTAGCAACAGGTTTTTGAGTTGCGTCTTGTGTCTTTTGTCCTTTATCTTGATTTGAGTTTACAGAGGCTAAAACATCCTTCATATTTTCATCCCCTTTACCAAGTATTGCTAATACGCTATCAACGGGTACACTTTTTCCTTCTTCAACACCAATATGCATTAACACACCGTCTTGAAAAGATTCAAATTCCATGGTTGCTTTATCAGTTTCAATATCTGCTAATAATTCTCCACTCTTAACTTTATCGCCAACTTTTTTGTGCCATTTTGCAACAACACCATCTGTCATAGTATCACTCAATTTAGGCATACGCACAACCTCAATAGTTGCAGGAAGAGCTGTTTCTTGTTTCTTGGTTTCTTGTTTTGGAGAACCATTACTAACGTCTGGCTTCTTGTCGTCTTGCGTCTTGCCTCCAGAATTTCCATTTAGCAACGCACTAATATCTTCGCCTTCTTTTCCTAAAATTGCAATGATAGAATCAACCGGCACAGCAGATTTTTCAGGAACACCAATGTGTAATAACACTCCATCTTGAAAAGATTCAAATTCCATCGTAGCTTTATCAGTTTCAATATCAGCAAGTAGATCACCGCTTTTAACTTTATCGCCAACTTTTTTATGCCACTTTGCAACCACGCCATCTGTCATGGTATCACTTAATTTGGGCATTCTTACTATTTCAGCCATTCCTATGAGAATTAAAAATTATAAATTAAAGATTTTAAATTATTCTGTTTTTTTTGAATCGTCTTTTGATGTTTTTACTATTTTAGATAAAATATTTACTAATGAATTTGCTTCTGTTAAAAGAGGCGCTACGTTTTTATCAATACCACTTTCATAAATTAGCCTCAGCCAATATTTTGATTCCCTTGCTTCTTTTAGTGCTATTGTCATTTTATTAATAAAGTCTTTTTTTGAAGAACCACCAAGAGCTTCTTCTATATTCGCACCAACGCTAGTTCCTGAGCGTAATAATTGATTTGCAATTGCGAATTCGCTTTGAGTTTTTAATTGCTTGTAGTACTTGACAATACTTACTGCAAACTCAAAACTTTTTTCTTGAACTAAATTTTTACTTTTAGTATGTGGTTCTGCAATCAATTTCTAATCTATAATTTTTAATCTTTAATTATTCTATAATAAAAGGATAATTCGGTTCTGCATAAACATCCTTAAAAAGTTCTTCCGGTTCCGGATAAGGACTTTCCTCTGCAAACTGAACAGACTCATCAACTAACGCTTTTACGCGCGCTTCAGCAGCTTCAATTTCAGCATCGTTGATCCATTTGTTTTCTCTTAACGTTGTAAGAACTTTATCAATAGGGTCTTGTTGTTGGTATTCTTTTACTTCTTCCTTAGTACGGTATGTTTGAGCATCACTCATACTATGTCCTTTGTAACGGTAGGTTTTCATTTCTAAAAACGTTGGTCCGTCACCTCTGCGAGCACGAGCTACAGCTTCTTCCATTGCTTCGTGAACGGCTTCTACAGTTAAACCATCAACCGGTTTACTTGGCATGTCGTAAGCTAAACCTAATTTCCAAAGATCGTGTACGTTACTGGTACGCTCAACAGAAGTACCCATTGCGTATTGATTATTCTCAACAATAAAAACTACTGGTAGTTTCCATGTCATGGCCATATTAAATGCTTCGTGTAAGGCACCTTGTCTAACAGCGCCGTCGCCCATTGAGCAAACGCATACGTTATCGGTTCCGTTATATTTTTCTGCAAATGCAATACCAGCGCCTAGTGGTACTTGACCGCCAACAATACCGTGACCACCAACAAAACCATGTTCTTTACTAAAAATATGCATACTGCCACCTTTGCCTTTACTGCAACCGGTAATTTTAGCATACATTTCTGCCATTACATATTTTGGGTGCAAGCCTAAACCAATTGGATGCGCATGGTCGCGGTAGGCGGTAATATGTTTGTCGCCTTTTTTAGTTGCGCTTACAGTACCCGCTACTATTGCCTCTTGGCCAATATATAGGTGACAAAAACCTTTAATTTTTTGTTGCACGTAAACTTGTCCGGTTTTTTCTTCGAACTTACGCATCAACAACATCGATTCGTACCACTTTAAATAATCTTCTTTAGTGAACTTTAATTTTTTTTCAGTCAATGTTTTAGCCATAATGCTATTATTTAGAATGACACAAAAATAACAGAAAAATGGGAAAAAAGTACTTTTAAATCAGTTTATCCTGCTTTTATTCTTTGGCCGAAAAAATTAGATTGGGCAAAGTTTTATAGTTTGTATATTTTTGTATGAATTGACCAAGAAAGCCATGATTTTAAGCTATAAACCCTTTGTTTTAGAATATAAACACCCTTTTGGCGTTTCTTCAAATACCAGAACTTCTACCACCTCTGTTTTCATAAAAATTGAACACGAGGGAAAAACAGGCTACGGAGAAGCATGTTTACCTGTTTATTTAGGAGAAACTGTTGATGGCACAATTGCATTTTTTGAAATTGCTAAACCGGTTTTAGCTAAAATTTCTAACCAATATATTTTGGGAGAACTTTTAACTAAAATAGATTCTCTTTCAGAAGGAAATAATGCCGCAAAAGCAGCTATAGATATTGCTTTAAACGATCTTGTTGGAAAAATAGCCAATAAACCATTTTATGATGTAATGGGTTTTGGAAAAAGTAAAGCCTTACCGACGTCCTTTACCATTGGAATTGATGAGGAACAAAAAATTGAACAAAAAATAAAAGAAGCAACTGATTTTTCTATTCTAAAAATTAAGGCAGGCACAAAAGATGATAAAGCATTAATAAATATGATCAGAAAATATTCTGATAAACCGTTATACGTTGATGTAAATCAGGGGTGGACCGATAAACAAATGGTGCTGGATATGATATTTTGGATGAAAGAAAAAAATGTTATTCTTGTTGAGCAACCAATGCCTGTGGCCATGATAGATGAAATGGCCTGGGTTACAGAACAAAGTCCAATTATAACCATTGCTGATGAAAGCATAAAACGATTAAAAGATGTTGAAAGATTGAATGGCGCTTTTTCGGGAATAAATATAAAGTTAATGAAAAGCAGCGGCCTAACAGAAGCCATTGAAATGGCAGGTTACGCAAAACAAACTAATTTAAAAGTGTTGTTGGGATGCATGGCAGAAAGTTCTTGCGCTACATCTGCAATGGCACAGTTAATGCAATTTGCAGACTATATTGATCTGGATGCTCCAAATCTTTTAAAGAATGATCCTTTTAGAGGAGTGACTTATAAAAATGGAAATGTTTATTTGAATGATCTGCCTGGAATAGGGGTGGAGCCGATAGATTCATTGATTAATTTTTAGCTATATAGGTACATATACCGAGTGTATATTAAAAGCCACTAATTACACTAATTTCACAAATTAATAGTTTGATTATTCTATTGATTAATTATTAGTTGTGTAATTATCCATGCAATATATTACTTGAATAATTATTTCACCAAATGAAAGATAATTTAAAATTAGTTTAGTGTTAATTCGTGAAATTCTTGGCTTATTTATCGGAGATGCTATCTGCCAATGCATCACCAACAACAAATGTGCTACCACCTATCAAAATAAGATCATTTTTTTTGTAGGCTTTTTTTGCCGCGTCTATAGCTGATTTTACAGTAGTGAATGCCTTGCCGTTTATTTTTAATTTTTGTGCTTGTTCTAGCAATTCATTTTCATTTAAGGCCCTTGGAATATTTGCTTTGGTAAAATAATAAGTTGCCTCTTTTGGCAGTAGTTGTAATATTTTAGAAACATCTTTATCGTTAACAGCTCCAAAAACAAAATGCAAATGGTTATATGTTGTACTCTTTAAATTATGGATCACATTTTTTATACCATCCTCGTTGTGCCCTGTATCTGTTATCATTAAAGGCTTTTCGCTTATGGTTTGCCATCTTCCATTTAATCCTGTTGTTTTAATTACCTGTTTTAAACCTGTTTTAATATCCTCAGGACTTATCATAAAACCGGCTTCCTCAACAAATTCTAAAGTTTTTAAAACCCCTAATAGATTTTTTAATTGATATGAACCTGTAAGGTCAAGATCGATATTTAAGGTGGTGTTTGTTTTTTTATTCAGAACAGTGGTATTTAAAAAACCATTTAATATTTTGTGATCTATTATTTTAAACTGTTTATCTGCAAATTCAATTGGCGATTTTAATTCTTTAGCAACAGCATTAAAAAGCGGACCACTTTCGCTCTGATATTGACTAACAACCACCGGTACTCTGGACTTTATTATACCTGCTTTTTCAGCCGCAATCTTTTCTAATGTATCTCCCAATAAATTTATATGATCAAAACTGATGTTTGTAATTAAAGATACTTTTGGTTTGATAACATTTGTTGAATCTAATCTTCCTCCTAAACCAACTTCAATAATAGCAACGTCTACTTCTTCTTTTGCAAAATAATCAAATGCCAAACCAACTGTCCACTCAAAAAAACTGGGCTCAATTAATTCAAAGGACTCATTGTGTTTTGCTACAAAATCAGTAATGTAATTTTTCGGGATCATTTTCCCATTTATCTTTATACGTTCTCTAAAATCAACTAAATGTGGCGAAGTATATAAACCTGTCTTATAGCCAGCTTGTTGAAGAACTGCTGCGAGCATATGGCTGCTTGAGCCTTTGCCGTTAGTGCCTGCAACGTGAATACATTTTATTTTTTGATGCGGTTTACCAAGAAGT
>JBEIEI010000181.1:0-5729 GCA_040382975.1 Flavobacteriales bacterium | reverse complement strand
CTTTAACGAATCTCTTAAGCCTTTAAACCAATTTATTAGCAGAGATTTTTGAGCATCATTTAGTTTAGCTTTGACATGGATCAGCTTGTAAGAGGTCAATGGCATTTCCCCTTCTACTATCATCTCTACACACTCTTCTAATTTATGATATTTTCTTTTTATTTTATAGGTTCCCCATTCTGAAAAATTAAGATGTTCGCTTCCTTCATTTATGTGATTTTTTATCCACCAGGATAGGGGAGCAATATTTGTGTACCATGGGTAAACCGGTTGATTGGAGTGACAGTCGTAACAAGAAGTTTTTAAAATAGAGGCAACTTCAGGGCTTGCCTGTGTTACAGAAATAAAATCGGTTGTAGTATCAACAGGTTTAGTTGTTTTGTCAATTCTAAATAATTGAAAAATTAATAGTAAGCCAATTATAACAATTACTATTTTTTTGATAGTTATTTTTTTTAGCATGATCTTAATTTTTTGAATAAAAAAAGCCTCCGAAATAACGGAGGCTTCAAAGGTATCATTTGTTTTCTTTTAAAAACATGATATTTAGTGTTTTTCTAGGAATTCATTAAATTTATCGGTAGTTGTGCTAAACGAAAACACTTCACTTACTTGAAAATAATTTCCTTTGTCTACACAATAATCGTAAGCGAATTTAGCATAGGCTAATTTGTCTTCATCCATACTAAACAATTTACTAATTTCTTTTACCTGATTAACTGATACGCAATTGTTTTTCGTTGCAATTTTAGCAGTACTCATTTTTGTATCAGAAAATGGTTTCGACTCAACCGATTTTTTCATTGTTTCAAAATTTGATGGAGTCATTGCAGCTTTGCACCCGGTAATTGTTGTAGCAACTTGTTGGTTGGATGCAGTGTTGTTTTTTACCGGTTGAGAATTGGAAGAAGATGATGATGAGGTGGTAGTTGTTGTATAGGAAGTAGTTTGCGAAGTTGTTGTAGTGCCGTTATCCATACCGCTAACATTCATATTAATACCAACCCCAGCCATATTTACATTTATTGAGGTGTTGTTGGGATTAGATCCATTGTTTATTTGAGTAGTTGTTGAAGTAGTTGTAACAGTGGTGTTATTTCCTCCTGTATTAACCGTATTCGATGTTCCATTATCTATTGTCTCTGCAGTGTGATATTCAACAGTTGGTAAATTACTTGAAGTAGTTTCTTCTAGCGGAACCTGCCCAAAATAGCGCAATTTTATTTGTTTTTTCATATCACGTTTTATTTTTGCGGTATGCTCAAATCCAGGCTCTAACGCCATGTTTTGCTTAAGCTGTGGCAAAGCCTTGTCTTCAAATTCAATTCGTAAACTAATGTTTGGTGTTACACCGGTAACTCTTACATTACTCTCGGGAGTGTTGTTTTGTTTTATGCCATTAACGTAAGCATAGAATTTATCACCGTCTTCTGCAAAGACCACTAAGTTTACTTTGTTCTGACCAAAAGTAATTAAGCTTAAAAATAATAAGCTCGATAAAATTAATAAACGTGTTTTCATAATATTTTTTTAAGTTTTAAAATTTGATTTAATTAAGCAACCATAATGCCAAATTTAATCAAAAAGGTTAAGTTATGTTAATTTGAATTTTAAAGATAGAGTTAGAATTTTATTCCAACAACCAAAACATCATCTGTTTGTTCAACATCACCTTTCCAAGCAACAGATTCTTCATGAATTTTGTTTTTTTGCACTTCCATACTTAAACTGTTAATTTTTAGTAGCAACGATTTAAAAGTCGAATATTTATATTTTTTGTCTTTTGCACCGCCAAATTGATCGGCGAAGCCGTCAGTAAATAAATATACTATATCATTTGTTTGAAGAGCGAATTTTTGAACGGTAAATGGAGTTAAATCTTTATAATAAAGCCCTACCGGTTGCTTATTTGGTTTAAGTTCAGTTAACTCATTGTTTCTTATTATATATATTGAATTATTTGCGCCGGCGTAAACCAATTCGTTTTTGGCAGGATCTAAAACTACCAAAGAAATGTCCATTCCGTCGGTTTGATTCATTTCATTATTTTTATTAAGGGAAGTAACAATTGATCTTTTTAATTCGTCTAATATTATATTAGGTTCTTTAATACCACGTGTTATTATAATTTCATTTAAAAATGTTCCGCCAAGCATACTCATTAATGCGCCGGGAACACCGTGACCGGTACAATCAGCTACTGCAAAAAATTTTAAATTGTTTTTTTCTCCGCACCAGTAAAAGTCTCCACTCACAATATCTTTAGGTTGGTAATAAATAAAACTATTTAAAAATATTTTTTTCGCAAAGTCCTCACCCGGTAAAATAGCATCTTGTATTTTTTTTTGCATAATGTATACTATCCGAAACGTCTTTATTTTTTCGCGAGATCAAAATGTTTTGTTTTTGAAGAAGCGTCTCAGATTTTTTCTTGATCCTGTATCGACTAAAGATCATTAGTAAAAGTAAAAAGATAAGCGCTGAACCAATAATTAAAGCATAATTTACTATTTTATTTCTTGCCTCATTGGCTTTAAGTTTCTCAATAAGAATTTCTTTTTTCTCTCTTTCAAATTTGTTTTGAAGATCTGCGGCAATAGCAACATTTTCCTGGCTAACCAAAGAATCTTTTAAATAATAATATTTACCAAAGTAACTATAAGCATTTTTGTAATCTCCTTTAGCTTCGTACGCATCTGATAAACTTAAGTAATTTTCAAACTGCCATTCAAGATTGTTTAGTTTTTTTGCTTCGATTAGTGAAAGATTGTAATATTTTATGGCAGAGTCTATTTCTTTTTTATCGGCACAAATCCTTCCGTTAACAGAATAATAAACGATCAGATCATCAGGTAACTTTTTTTGATCAATTATTTGTTTTGAGAGATTCAAATAATATAAGGCTGAATCATAATCGTGGATGTCACAATACATTGTAGCAACATTAGTGTATTTTGAAGCAATATCCTCTTCTTCATTATTAGATTTGAGGATTTCTATTGCATTTAAAATATACCCTTTTGCTTTTTTTACCTTTGCTGGCTCGAGGTTGCTGGTTTGATATATTACGCCGCCAATATTATTAAGAACGTTTGCGTTTTGAATACCCATGTCAAGTGTCTTACCCAAATCATACGCCTTGTTAAAGTATTCGAGTGCTTTATCATGAAGGTCTGTAAAGCCATACAAGGTTCCTATTGTATTGTAAACTAAAAATAAAAGTTTTTTATTATTTAATTCTTCGGCAATTTTTTTTGCCTCGCCAAGGTATAAGGATGCATTAATGAAATCGGATACGTTATTATATGCTTTTCCTAAGATGAGATTAGCTCGGGCAATGAACAATTTATTTTTTTGTTCGAGAGATTTTTCTTTTAAAAGCTTTGCGCAAACCAAAGCAGAGTTTGCATTTGTTTTAGCAAGCTGATTGTAAATAGTAGTTATTTTTTGAAGACTAATTGTGTCGGAAGGCAAATTTGCAAATTCTTTTTGTAAAGAATCAGAATTTATCTGCGCGTTTAGGGAGTTTAAGCCTAAATAAACAAAGAGGAAAAATAAATATTTTATTAAAAAATTGATGGTTTCTAAGAAAAATTATTGCCTATTAAAAATAGAACAAATGCAAGGTTTAAACAAACTTTTCGCCTTTGTTTACTTTAACGTCGTTTACAAAGTTGCGAATTTGTTGCTCGTCTTGTTTTTTGCAGATCATTAAAACACCTTCGCTTTCAACAACAATAAAATCTTCTAGCCCTTGCAAAACAACAAGTTTATCTTTTGGCACTTGTACAATGCAGTTGTTGCAATCATAAGTAATAATATTCTTGCCTACTAAGGCGTTGTGTTTTTTGTCTTTAGGAATGTGTGTGTATAAGCTACCCCATGTGCCTAGATCACTCCATCCAAAAATGCTTGATCGTACATAAACATTCTTGGCTTTTTCCATTACACTGTAATCGATAGAAATATTCTTACAATCGTTATACGCATTCTTAATGAACCATTTTTCTTTATCGGTATTATAAAAATCCCAACCCTCTTTAAAAACATTCGCTAATTCCGGATCATGTTTTTCTAAAGCGTTAATAATACTTTTCGTACTCCATGAAAAAATGCCCGAGTTCCATAAAAAATCTCCGCTTTTAAGAAAAAAATCGGCCATATCGTGGTCTGGTTTTTCTGTAAAAGTTTTTACTTTATATATACGTTTATCTTTTTCCTCAACATCACTTTCAATAAATTGAATATAACCGTAACCTGTATCGGGTCTTGTAGGTTTTATTCCTAATGTAATTAAACAATCTTCTTTTTCGGCTTTTTCAAAACACGACTTAATTGCTTTAACAAAGGTTTCTTCTTTTTTAATTAAATGATCACTCGGCGCAACAACAGTAATTGCTTTTGGGTCGCGCTTATGTATTTTATATGAGGCGTAGGCTACGCAAGGAGCAGTGTTCCTGCGCGAAGGTTCGCATAAAATGTTTTCCTTTGGTAAACTTGGCAATTGTTCAGCTACCAATGTTTCGTAATTGGTGCTTGTTACGATATAAATGTTTTCTTTTTTACAAACCTTCAGCATGCGCTTATAGGTGTCCTGCAGTAAAGTGCTACCTGTACCAAGTATATCTAAAAACTGCTTTGGATGCTGAGTGGTGCTCATAGGCCAAAATCTGGTACCTACACCGCCGGCCATTATTATTGCGTAATGATGATTCATAATTTGCATCACAAAAATATGAATTTCCGTCGATTATTTGGTTAAAAAGTTGTAATAACTTTTTTATTAGGATAAAATAGCCTATCTTCGCTCCGTCTTAAAAATCCTCCCGCCATTTTTGTTGGCACGGTGCATTAACTGCGGGGTGTTTTTAGCAGTTAATGTATAAATTAAAACAATTAAAATGACTTTTCAAGAAATAGGTCTTAACGACGACCTTTTAAAAGCTGTTACCGATTTAGGGTTTACTACCCCAACTCCTATCCAACAACAAACAATACCTTTATTAGCAAAACAAGATACAGATCTGGTTGCCTTAGCGCAAACCGGTACAGGTAAAACTGCAGCATTTGGTTTACCTATTTTAAATGCGGTTAATTGTGATAACAAAACAGTTCAGGCTCTGATCCTAGCGCCAACACGCGAATTGTGTGTTCAAATCACCAACGATATTAAAAACTACAGTAAGTATTTAAGAGGTTTTGCTGCTACTGCTATTTATGGTGGAGCAAGAATTGACGGACAAATTAAAGATATTAAACGTGGCGTTCAGGTGGTTGTTGCAACTCCGGGTCGCTTGATCGATATGATCGAACGTAGAGTGATCAATTTAAATACTGTAAGATTTGTAGTATTAGATGAGGCTGATGAGATGTTGAACATGGGTTTTAAAGATGATCTGGATATTATCTTAAAAGAAACACCAAAAGAAAAAAACACTTGGTTATTTAGTGCCACTATGCCTAGAGAGGTAGAAAGGATCTCTAAAAATTATATGACCAATCCGGTAGAAATTAGTACCGGTAAAAAGAATGAAGGTGCAGATAATTTAGAGCACATTTATTATCAGGTACAAAGCCGCGATAGATATTTGGCCTTAAAACGTGTTGCCGATTTTTATCCGGATATATTTGGTATCGTATTTTGTCGTACTAAAGCAGAAACGCAGGAAGTTGCCGACTCTTTAATTAAGGATGGTTATAGTGCTGATGCATTGCATGGCGATCTTTCT
>JBEIEI010000180.1:0-5786 GCA_040382975.1 Flavobacteriales bacterium | reverse complement strand
CGTTTGGGTACCGGAAATAAAGAAAAGGCGATCACATCAGGTGTTCACACAGCTACCTTTGATATTGATGAAACTGCACTCGAAGTAGGAATTGGTTTAATGGCCAGTTTAACGATTGCAGAATTGAATAAATAATCTTAATAAATTTTTAACCGAAGCAAGCACAGTATCCTCCTCTTGAAGAGTTGCCCGAAGTCCCGATAGCTATCGGGAGGAGGAGGAGTTTTCTAACTCTGGAATTATTTTTTCTTAGTAGTAGTTTTCTTTTTCAAAGGTTTTTTTGGATCACCATTAGTGCCTTTTTTTATTGGGCTTTTGGCTGACATGTAAACAATTTTTCCATTCTCATATTGAATGTATTCTACATCAGATTTTGGTAAAATTAATTTTGGATCTTTTAGTTTATAGATCTTGTAATAGGTGATATTACTTCCTGAAACCTTCAAAACCCTTGCCTTTACTATATCTCCGGTTTTTAATTTAATTTTGTCTTGAGCAAAACTACTTCCAAAAAAAGCTAAGCTACAAATTAGTATAAAAAGGAATTTATTCATTTTAATGATTTTTTTGGATGAATTTAAATTACAATATAATTATTTATGATGCGAAAATATTTTCACCTACAATACATTATAAGCCAAGTTTGTGAATGTATCTTTGTATTTAGCTGTAAAAAAGCTTGTTTTAAACAATTTTGTATCTTTAAAAGCGTTATTGTATGGTGTATTTGCGGCGATTAGGGATTCTAATGGTGCTTTCTTTTATTGTTTTAAAAGGAACGGCGCAAACATTTAACCCAAACCAAAAAAAACTGTTTAAAACCCTTAACGATACTATAGTTTTAGATAGTCTCAGTCTTGTTCCGGGAAGCGTAAATTTTAAAATTTTTCCGCTTGGTGATTCACTTAGTTTTCCAAAAGTAAATTATAAAAGGCACGCGCTTATTTTTACGGGCAAAAAACCGGATAGTATTTTAGTATCTTACAACCGTTTTCCTTACAACTTCGAAAATAATTTTTTTCATAAAGATCCAAACATACTTTACACCGATCTTTCTAAACCTAATAATCCTTTTAATATAAATTATAATACCATAAATTCTAAACAAGATAATTTATTTCAGAACAATGGCTTAAATAAAAACGGAAACATTAGTCGCGGCATTTCATTTGGAAACAATCAGGACGTGGTGGTTAACTCCAATTTAAATTTACAGGTAAGCGGTAAGCTCACACCAGAAATTGACATGATATTGGCCGCAACGGATAACAATATTCCCTTTCAGGCAGATGGAACAACCGCACAATTGCAGGAATTCGATAAAGTATTTATTCAGTTAAATAATGCTACTACAAAATTAGTTGTAGGTGATTATCAATTGGCGCGTCCGCAAAATTCTTATTTCATGAACTTTTACAAAAGAGCACAAGGTGCTTATCTCGAAAATAATTATTTAGATAGTGCGGCAAAAAAACCTTTACTATTTAAAACACAGGTTGCGGGGGCGGTTTCTCGGGGTAAATTTTCGAGACAAATATTTTTCGGAACAGAAAATAATCAGGGCCCTTACCGTATGCGAGGCGCAGATAACGAGCCATTTATTATTATTTTAAGTGGTACCGAAAAAATATACATCGACGGAAAATTATTACAGCGTGGACAAGAGAATGATTATATAATCGATTACAATACCGGAGAGCTAACATTTACCGCAAAACAAATCATCACTAAAGATAAACGTGTAGTTGCCGAGTTTCAGTATGCTGAACGAAATTATGCCCGCTCTTTATTTTTCTTCGGCGAAGAAATTCAAAGTAAAAAGGCGAATATATTTTTTAATGTTTATAGTGAACAGGATAATAAAAATAAACCCTTGCAACAAACCTTATCACAACAACAAAAAAATATTTTAATTGCAATTGGCGATACAATAGATAAAGCTGTTTATACAGGGGTAGAAACTGCCGCATTCAACAACAGTGATGTGTTTTACCGCAGGGTAGATAGTATCGTAAATAGTGTTTTGTACGCAAATGTATACGTTTATAGTACTAATTCTGATAGTGCAAAATATCGGTTAAAATTTAGTAACGTTGGGTCAGGTAAAGGAAACTATAATCAGGTGAGTTCTAGCGCGAATGGCAGAGTTTATCTTTGGGTTGCACCAATTGGCGGCATACCACAAGGTAGTTTTGAACCCGTTATTCCTTTGGTTACACCCAAGCAAAATCAAATGCTAACCGGCGGGTTTTCGTATTCACTTACAACAAATAATAGAATAAATGTTGAGGGGGTTTATACAAAAAACGATATCAATCAATTTAGTAAAGCCGATAAAGGTAACGATGAAGGAAGCGGGGTAAAGATCAACAGTAAAAATCAAAACATTTTAAAGACCGATTCTTTAAAAAACCAAACGAAGCTTATTTATAATTTTGGTTACGAATTTTTACAAAAACAATTTCGTCAGGTTGAACGTTTTAGAAGCATTGAGTTTGACCGTGATTGGAACAGACCTTTAACATCCATTTTATTGAACGACCAAAACATTGCCAATGCTGAGCTTGGATTAATTAGCACTAAAGGTTCTGCGCTTACTTATGGTATAAACGTTTTTAACGAGGGAAGCAATTATCAGGGTGTGCGTCATAATGCCTTAGCTCGCCATCAATTTAAAAATTTAACTACAAGTTATACTGGCAGTTATTTAACAACCAACGACGAACTAAATTTACAGAATACAGAGTTTTATAGGCATAAAACACTGATATCTCAACGCATTCGAAAATTAAAATTTAGTTACAGCGATGAATTTGAAAATAATTTATTTAAACGATCAAGCGATAAAACGTTATTGCCAAGAGCCTATCAATTTTGGGAATGGGAGGGCAGTGTATCTAATGCGGATAGTTCAAAGAACAATGTAAAATTATTTTATAAAGAACGCCGAGATAAATTAGCATATGGCGATCAATTGCGTGATAGCACCTTTGCCACTAATATTGGATTACAATCATCTATCTATTCTATTAAAAATAATCCTATCACCGTTTTAGTCACCTACCGTAAATTAGAATTAAAAAATGTGGTAGGCACTTTTTTAAAACCCGACAATAGCGTGTTGAGCAGATTAGAATATAGTCCGCGTTATTTTAAAGGATTAATTACATCAAGTTTATTTTATGAAACAGGTTATGGTTTAGAAAATAAACGTGAGTTCTATTATTTGGAGGTAGCGCCGGGTCAAGGGCAGTATGCCTGGAACGATTATAACGGAAATAGTATAAAAGAAATAAATGAATTTGAGATAGCGCAATTTAGCGATCAGGCAAAATTCATCAGGATCTTTACACCCACGAATCAATATGTAAAAGTGTTACAAAATCAAATGAGTATTTCGGTATCATTGCGTCCCGCTTCGCTTATTAAACAACCTAAAAATGGCGCATCACGTTTTATAAATCGTTGGGTAACACAAACGGTTTTTAGGGTTGATGGCAAGACTGCCGACAATGGCGATGTTTTAAATTTTAATCCGTTTTTAGATGTGCGGGATACATCTATTTTAGCAAGCAATAATAATTTACGCCAAAGTGTTTTCTTTAATCAAAGTTCTGCCGTGTTTGGTGCCGATTACACATACATTAATAATCAGGCAAAACAACTTTTGGTAAATGGCATCGAACGAAAAACATTATTATCACACGAAGTAAAAGGACGAATTAATTTTTTAAAGGCCTGGGCAATCAATAGCAGTGGTATTTTCAGCCAAAAATCAAATGCATCTCAATTTTTTTCAACGCGTAATTATTTTATCGAGGCATATGAATCAGAGCAGCGATTGATATTTCAGCCAAATACGGTTTTTAGAATGAGTGGTATTTATAAGTACAACGAAAAGAAGAATAAAATTGAAGGCGGTTTTCAAACAGCATTCATCAATACATTTGCAGGCGAAATAAAATTTAATCAAACCGAAAAAGGAAGTTTAACCGGACGGATGGATTTTGTTTTAATTAAGTATAATGATACTGAAAACTCACCAATTGCTTATGAAATGCTCAATGCCTTAAGCATAGGTCAAAATGTAACCTGGGAACTTTCTTACCAGCGTAACCTAAATAGCAATATTCAAATAAGCATCAATTATAATGGCAGAAAAACACCAAATTCAAATGCCGTGCATTTGGGTGGGGCACAGATAAGGGCTTTCTTTTAAGAGCCACTAATTACACTAATTTCACAAATTAAAATTTTACATGTGTAATCCGTGAAAGCTGTAGCTTATTTCATTCGTGTTAATTCGTGAAATTCGTGGCTATTTGTTTTGCTCTATATCTCCCCAATCACACTTTGCGATCCTCTTACAACATCACCAATTTTTACATTAAGTTTTGTTCCAATAGGAAAAAAAAGATCAACTCTCGATCCAAATTTAATAAAGCCCATTTCGCCGCATTGTTCGGCAACATCGCCTTGCTTGCAATACCAAACAATTCTGCGGGCTAAAGCTCCTGCAATTTGTCTAAAAAGAATTTCAGTGCCATTTGCGTGTTTTACAACAATGGTCGTACGCTCGTTATCTGTACTGCTTTTTGGCTCCCAGGCGGCCAAAAATTTTCCGGGATGGTATTTAAAAAAACTAACAACACCCGCAATTGGGTAACGGTTAACGTGTACATTAATAGGGCTCATAAAGATGCTTACTTGTAAGCGTTTGTCCTTAAAGTATTCGTTTTCGGTAGTTTCTTCAATAACAACTACTTTTCCGTCTGCCGGTGCAATGATAAGATTATCGCCTTTTGTGTGCTGGCGGGTTGGATGTCTGAAGAATTGCACTATAACAATGGTTAAAAAGGCACTTAAAACGTAGGCAAACCAATGGGCAATAGCAAACGTGGGGAAAAAATGATGTGCTATAAATATAATAATTGCGCTAAAAACAAGCACTAATACTAAGCTAACGTAACCTTCTTTGTGAAATTTCATTCAATATAAATTTGTTCAAATATAATAGTTTAAAATCAATAAATATTAATCAAAAAAAACTTGGTACTTACACAACCTTTTCTAATTTTGTGAAGTATTTTTAAAAAATCTTAAAACCTAGTATATGAGCAAAATTAAAGTAGCAAATCCCGTAGTTGATCTAGACGGTGATGAAATGACCCGAATTATCTGGAAATTTATTAAAGATAAATTAATAGTTCCTTATTTAGATATTGATATCAAATACTACGACCTAGGTATGGAGCACCGCGATGCTACTAATGATCAGGTTACTATTGATGCTGCTGAGGCAATTAAGAAATACCAAGTTGGTATTAAATGTGCTACCATTACTCCTGATGAGGCGCGTGTTAAAGAATTTAATTTAAAACAAATGTGGAAGTCTCCAAACGGAACTATCCGTAACATCCTTGATGGTACTGTATTTCGTGAGCCTATCGTTTGTAAGAACGTACCTCGTTTAGTTACAAACTGGACGTCTCCTATCATTGTTGGTCGTCATGCATTTGGCGATCAATACAAAGCAACAGATTTCGTAGTTCCCGGAAAAGGAAAATTAACTATGAAATTTGAAGGCGAAGACGGAAAAGTGATCGAACACGAAATTTTTAAATTTAATGGTCCCGGCGTTGCAATGGGCATGTATAATGTTGAAGAATCAATCCGTGGTTTTGCACATTCATGTTTTAATGTAGCATTAAACAAAAAATGGCCTTTATATTTATCTACTAAAAATACCATCTTAAAAAAATACGATGGTCGTTTTAAAGATATTT
>JBEIEI010000179.1:0-5804 GCA_040382975.1 Flavobacteriales bacterium | reverse complement strand
TATGCCGCTAAACGAAAACACTCCTGCCTTTTTTGTAGGAAAATTAAATCTAAAAGCCCCGTCCTGATATTGCGGTATGGCACTAGTACCTAATTTAATATTTAAAAAAGACAATAAATTTAAGGTAGAATATCTGTAATTTATTAAATAGCTGCTGCCGGTTTTTTTATTGATGGGTCCCTCAAGAGAAAGTTCTGTTCCTAAAATACCAAATTGAAACGTGCGCTCGTGTTTTTCGTTATTACCGTTTCGCATTTTAAGATCAAACACGCCACCTAATGCATTTCCATAATTTGCAGGAAAAGCACCTGTATAAAATTCGCTGTTGGATAAATATTTGTTATTGATAATTGCGGTTGGTCCGCCTGCCGAACCTGCAACCGCAAAGTGATTGGGATTTGGAATATCGATATCCTCTAAACGCCATAATAAACCGGCAGGACTGTTTCCTCTAACCACAATATCATTTCGCGCATCATTTGTACCTTGCACTCCTGCAAAGTTTTGCGCCATACGCGCCGGATCTTGACGCGAACCGGCATAACGTTCTGTTTCCTCAATACTAAACGATTTCATGTTTACTGATTGCATCGTATTTACAACGTCTGTATCATTAGAAGCTTTTACCTCTACCTCAGCAATTTCAACAGTGCTTTCTTCCAGCTCCATATTTAAAACAACCTCTTTTCCTGACGTAACAATAACATCATTAACAGGAACTGAGCTATATCCGGTGTACATAAACAAAAACGACTGGCGACCAACCGGCACACCACCCATTTTAAAATACCCATCATTATTAGCCGTAACAACAGAATTAGTTAGTGCTGACTTTAATTGAACAATTGCTCCCGGCAAACCTATCCCGGTAACTTTATCAACCACTTTGCCTTTTACGGTTTGTGTAACTTGAGAAAAAAACACACCGGATAAAAAAATAAAGCTTAATAATAATAATTTAATATTCATAGAAGATATAAGGTGTTTATGATTTTTAGCTATAGACGTTGAATATGTAAATAAAATATTTTTTTTTGTTTTTACCACAAAAAGAAATTAAAAGTTTACACATTATAGCTAAACCGATATTGAGCAAACAAAAAATGCCCGTTTACACGGGCATTGAATTAATTAAACGGTATTAAAAATTATTTGCTTTTTAATTTTAAAACCTGTCCGGAATTTAAATCGTTTGATTTTAAATTATTTAAAGATTTAACCTCATCAACTGTAACTCCATATTTTTTAGCGATACTAAACAACGACTCTCCTTTTTTTACCTTATGAATAAAATACTCGCTCTTAGATGAAGTATTAACCGCAACTAATTTGCTGTTATCATCTTCTTTATTTGCTGCCAAATTCTGATCATTTTTAGAATCAGCTTTAATTTCTAACTCTTTTATTTTAGGAGGCTGTTGCTCTCTTACATAAACAATTATTTTTTTACCTGGTCTTAATCCCTTTTTTCCAATGTAATTCCAATTTTTAAGGTCGGCCACAGTAACGCCATATTTTCTGGCAATCGTGCTTAGCTTTTCTCCTGATCTAACAGTATGTGTTTTTTTTACTTCGGCTAAAGATTCGACAATAACACCCTCTTTTTGCTGTGCTTTTATTGCCGAATAGATATCCTGTTCGTTATTTAAAAATATTCCTATTTTATTTTTTGGCAGACACATGGCATTCCCTCCGGCTGGAATAATGTTTTTGCGATATTGAGGATTAAAATACAAGATCTCTTCTTGAGTAATATCCAGGGCTTGAGAAAGCTGTTCGAAATTCATCTGTTCTTTAACAACAACAGTATCCACCTCAAAATAGGTTTTGCGAGGAACAGCAGGATAAATATTATGCTCAGGACCATAAGTCATTACATAATTGGCAGCTATAAAAGCCGGCACATAACCTTGTGTTTCGGTTGGCAAAAACGGTCTTATTTCCCAATAAGTTTTTTTGCCACCACTTCTTCTAATCGCTTTACTAATTGTTCCCGGTCCGGCATTGTATGCTGCTAAAACCATTTGCCAATCACCAAACATGCCGTATAACGACTTTAAATACTCTGCCGCTGCAACAGTTGCCTTGTATGGATCACACCGCTGATCAATATAGGAAGTAACATTTAAACCATACATTTTTCCGGTTGGATACATAAATTGCCATAATCCTGTAGCTCCTGCTCTTGATTTGGCATAAGGAATTAAAGCACTTTCTATAACTGCTAAATGTTTTAATTCTAAAGGAATATTATATCTATCAAAAACCTCTTCAAACATTGGATAATATAATTGTGCAACACCCATCATACGACTAACACTCTCACGCTTGCGCATAGCGTACATATTAATAAACCCTTTAACATGCTCGTTATAAACGAGATCAAACGGTGAGTTGGCATCCAATTTCGCTAAGCGTGCCTGATAAGTATAGTCATCATATTTTGGTACACTATCTATGCCAAATTTATATTTATTGTTTTTAGGGAAAACCGGTTTAGAAAAAGCTGTTTCAAACATTTTTTGCGACAATAAACTATCCAGCATAGCGGCAATTGGATCATCTGTTGCAACAGTTTGCCCTTTTACCATAACGCTAAGTAACATAGTTACTAAAACGAAATATTTTTTAAGTGAAACCATACTTTTATTGATTGAATGACTGTATATAATGATTAAACGGTTATAATTTAAAAACGTTACAATTTAAAATTAATATTTTTAAAAAGCAATTTATACAAGTTTAAATATTATTTGAAAGAAATGGATGTTAAAGATTTTTAATTTTTAACTTTGCGCTGTGAGAAACAAAGAAAAAGACGAAGTTGCCCTGGTTAATATCGACCGAAATCCATTGATTTTATTACTTTCTATTGGCATAAGCACACTTTTAGTGTATTTATCCTATACAAATATTTTAGACGTGAATCCATGGGGTTTTATTATAATGGTGCCGGCAACTATCCTGTCTTTTCAAACGATTTGGATGCTTTTAACACCTTTTGCCATGGTTTTTGAAGATAAACTAGAAATAAAACGCTCTCTTTTCAGAAATAAAATGTTGTTTTTTGTTGATATTAAAAAAGTAGGTTCAATAAAAAACAACAACCTGTTTATTACCTATAACGATGATGAGCTCGCAAAGATTCCTTTGTTTGGCATCAGAACCTCACAATTAGTGACTTTAAGATCAGAACTAGAAAAACATGTTAATCTGGTTTTAAGAAAAAGAGAATAATTATTGTATCTTTTTCTCCCTTTCCCATTATAATAAACATAACACTGTTTAAAATCATTTATTTGGGCACATTTACCTGTTTTTATTAAACCTATTTTCGTACCTAAACTATTAAGCAATGTTAAATTTCATTTTACAAGCAGGCGCTTCTGTTGCAACTTTAGCTTCATCAGCCGACTCATTAGCAAATACACCAATTGCCACTGGTATTCAAACTGCCGCAACTACCCCGGAAATTACTACAACCGAAATTTCGTTGATAGAATTGATCATGAAAGGTGGCCCGATCATGTATCCTATTGCACTATTACTATTGATAAGTATCTACTTAGTGGTAGAGCGTTTATTGGTGATCTCAAAAGCTTCGAAGAAAAACGAAACTTTGGTGATGAGCTTAAAGGAAATGATCCACGGTGGTAATATTGAAAATGCACGAAGCATGTGTAAAAATTTAAATACCCCTGAAAGCACTATGCTAGAGCAAGGTGTATCACGTATTGGTAAACCGGTAGAGGAAATAAGAGAAGCTATGGACAAAAGCGGTGCAAATGAAATTGCAAAACTCGAAAAAAACTTAAACGTGTTAAGTATTATTGGTCGTATTGCGCCAATGTTTGGATTTGTTGGAACAATTATTGGAGTTATTACTATTTTTAGAAAGATCAGTCAAAGCGGAACGGTTGAAATTGTTCAGATATCAGATGGTTTATATCAAAAAATGGTTTCTTCTGCCGGTGGTTTAGTGGTAGGTGTTATTGCCTTTATTTTTTATTATTGGTTAAATGCTCGCATTGATAAATTGGCCCACAGAATGGAAGATACGCAGATCAAATTTTTAGACATGCTTAACGAACCAACGAAGTAATGTTAAATGCAAAATTTTAAATGCTAAATAAATTAGCGCCAAAAATTTAACATTTTTAATTTATAATTTATAATTTCCAAAGGAATGGCTTTACGCAAAAAACATAGAGAGGCAGAAGTAAGTACAGATTCACTTAGTGACATCATGTTCTTTTTAATGCTTTTCTTTTTGATACTATCTACAATGGTAAGCCCTAATGCTATTAAAGTAGCTTTACCAAAATCGGATGTAAAAACAACTATAAATAATGATGTTAAACCAATTCATTTAGCGGTTACAAAAGACAAAAAATATTTTGTAAATAGTAAGGAGGTTTCTTTCGCAACACTTGAATCAGAAATTTCTGCCCTATCTAGCACCCGAATTGACCCAACCGTTATTATGCATCTAGACAAAGAACTTGCTATTCAAGACGAGATTGATATAATGACCATATGCTATAAACTAAAATGTAAAACAGTTTTGGCAACTGCGGCAACAAATAAATAAAAGCCACTAATTTCAAGAATTACACTAATAAAGTTTAGTTCAAAAAAAATAAAAATGGAACTTACCAGGTCGGAAGAAAATAAAAACAGAATAATATCGGGGATAATTACCTCTGTAATATTTGGTTTGTTACTTCTGTTTTTAATCTTATACCAATTAGTTACTCAAAACCCTCCATTTCCAGAATCAGGAGGAGGCGGAGGCCAAGAATTTGCTCTAGGAATGATGAACGTTGGTAGTGGCGATATTGACTATGGCTCGATGGGAAAAGTTACTGACGTGGTTGTAGAAAAAGAAACGCCAAAAGAAGAAGTTGTAACCGATGAAAATGGTGAGAATGTTGTGCTGAACGAAACCAAACCTGAAATAAAAAACAATACAACTGTTATAACTCCGGTAAAAGAAAAAGTGGTTGTAAAAGAAAAAACTGCCGCCGAAAAATTAGCCGAAAAATTTAAAAACAACACCGGCAAAAATGGCGGTGGAAAAGGAAATAACGACACTCCGGGACAAAACGGAGCACCTGATGGAGATCCGAATAAAAACGGAACAGGCGGACATGGTAATGGTAATGGCGGAGGCGATGGAGACGGTGATGGTCCGGGAACCGGCCCCGGAAAAGGACCAGGTTTTGGTGGCAAGATTGGAATTGACTTAAAAGGCAGAGCTGTTGTAAAACCACCACAATTACCAAAAGATACAAAAGAAGAAGGTAAAGTGGTTGTAGAAATTACTGTTGATAGCGAAGGAAATGTGATCGAAGCAAATCCTAACGGTCGTGGCACAACCACTAGCAGCGCATTATTAAAAGCTAAGGCAAAACAAGCCGCATTGGCTACCAAATTTAATATTGAAGGTAAGTTTGAAGAACAAAGAGGTACAATTACAATAATTTTTTCATTCAATTAAAATGACGTACCAACAAACGCTAGATTATTTGTTCGCGCGTTTACCCATGTTTCAGCGAGTTGGAGCAGCTGCTTACAAAGCTAATCTAGACAATACCATTAAAATAATTGAACTTCTTGGTAAACCGCATCAAAAAATAAAATGTATTCACGTTGCAGGCACTAACGGCAAAGGCTCAAGTAGTCATATGCTTGCGGCCGTTTTGCAGCAAGCTGGCTATAAGACAGGATTGTATACTTCGCCACATTTAGTTGATTTTAGAGAACGTATAAAGATAAATGGGAAAATGATCCCGAAAAATTAC